>CACZSM010000119.1 GCA_902783815.1 uncultured Ruminococcus sp. | reverse complement strand
CGGTATCGCAGTAAAAACTCCCGGAGAACTTACATTCGAGCTTTGCAGCAAGTATGTTGACGAGATAATGACTGTTACAGATGATGAAACAGCTACCGCTATCCTTTCTCTTATCGAAAAGCAAAAGCTGATTTCTGAGGGCGCAGGAGCAGTTTCTGTAGCAGCAGCGCTGTTTGATAAATTCCCGATAAAAGGCAAAAAGGTATGCTGCCTTGTTTCAGGAGGAAATATAGATGTAACTATCCTGTCGAGAGTCATAGACAGAGGTCTGCAAAAGACTGGCAGACTTGCAGAATTCACTATTGCTCTTACCGATAAGCCAGGTGAGCTTTCAACGGTTTCAAGAATAATATCAAAGCTGGGAGCCAATGTTGTCGCAGTAAGCCACGACAGAGCAGATCTTAATACGGATATTAATTCCTGCTACCTCAGACTTTCACTTGAAACAAGAAATCATGAGCATATACAGAAAATAAAGGATGAGCTTTCAAGAAAAGGATATCGTATCGTTCAGTAATTGACTGAGGAGTGATAGGGTGAAGAAACAAAGCAATCTTACGGGTGTATTTCTATTTATAATAATAGCGGCAGTGCTTGGCATCGTATGCTACATGAAGTTTTTTGCTGACGCTCCCCCGGATACTGAGCTTTCCGAAGCACCCGAATATTCTGAGAAGGTTCCTGTACTGAGATGGCAGGACGGTAATGAAGCTGATTTTCATAAGGAGCTGACTGAGCTTCTACTGAAAAAGGTAAATAAGGTCACTGTTTCCGGAGGAAAAAAGCTTACCTGGACAGATGTATGCAAATACAATTTCTGGGTAGAGAACTTTTCCGTAATGGAATCTCCGGGAAATGGCTTTATATCCTATGAATTCACATACAAAAAGGATGCTGATTTCTGCTGGTCGATGAAAAATGCCGTTGACCGGGAGGCAGAAAGCATAATATCCTGTATTCCCGAAGGCGCCGATGACTGGCAAAAGCTGCTTACAATACATGATGAGCTTATCAAAAGAATAAGCTACGATAAAAAGACTGATTCACCGCATACATTTGATATCTACGGCGCATTGGTAAACCATAAGGCAGTATGTCAGGGATATACCTATGCAATGTCATATATAGCGTCAATGCTTGGGATAAACACAGCAGAGATTTATTCAGAGGATCATGTATGGAATCAGACACTTGATTCAGAAAGCGCAGAGCAGTTTATTGATATCACCTGGGATGATATGGATGAATACGATAAGGACGGTAATGAATATATCGTCCACAACTGTTTCTGTATTGAAAAGGATCAGATGGAAAAACTGGAGGATCATAAAACAGAGGACAAGGGATCCTATGAGCCTACAGGAAAAGGCATCGGTGATAATTACTATCGCAGGATGGGCTATTATATCAGCAGCGGCGATCTTGACGGTATGATGAATTCCGCAAGTGAACAGTATCTTAAAGGGTCAAATATAATAGAGCTGCGTTTTGAATCCTCAGATGATCTTGATGATGCAGAATATCAGATCTCCGCAATGCTCGGCAATATAGGATATACGGGAAGATATTATGTCTGGAAGGAACCAGTCCTTAACTGTATCGCTGTCGGACTGAATGTTCCTGAGGATTAATATATACAATTGAAAGGATGATAATTATGTCAGAAAAGGTTTACACAAAAAATGCTCCGGATGCAATAGGTCCGTATTCACAGGCAATAAAGTCCAACGGATTTGTTTTTACCTCCGGTCAGATCGCAATCAACCCTGCAACAGGAAATGTCGAGGCTGATACTATCGAGGGTCAGACAGAACAGGTCATGAAAAATCTTAAGGCCGTTCTTGAGGAAGCTGGTTCTTCTCTTGAAAAGGCTGTAAAGACCGTATGCTTCCTCGCTGATATGGCTGACTTCGGTAAATTCAATGAAATTTACGGCAACTATTTTACTGGCAAACCTGCCCGTTCTTGTGTTGCTGTAAAGTCACTTCCGAAGAATGTACTTTGTGAAGTTGAGGTCATCGCAGAGGCATAAATATTATAAAAAGCCGCAGTATCCTGCGGTTTTTTTGTTTGTAATAATGCTTTATAATCTCGGAAAAAGGCTGCCGCACTTTCATGCAGCAGCCTTTTAGTGTCTGAATGTAAAAGTCAGATTATTGAATCGAGCTGTCAAGATAATGCTCCAGTTCTTCTTCATCTCTCTTTTGCTTTTCCTTGAGGATGAGAAACGCTGTGATCGCAGCAGTAATAGCCGCAACCGCACCAATGACAGATATCAAAACCGTAAACAATGACTTATTCATAACATCAGCCTCCAGAACTAAATTGATTGTTATAATTATAAACCATTAACTCAAAAATGTCAAGCACTGGCATAGTATGGAATTCAACTTTCTTTAAAAGAAATTTGTAAATCACTTATGCTCAGCCTCCGGAACTTTTTACAGTTTATGACTTGGCAGGCTCAGATACTATTGTATATTGCTTTGTAACTATTGTTCCCTTGCTGTCCATAACATTGATGCGTACACTGTATTTGCCGGATGATGCCGGTGTGAATGTTGCATTAGACGCGCTGCCGTATTCTGTGCCTATAGCGGTAAATGCCTTGCTGTCTGCCTTTTTGTAGTAGAAAGCGTACTTATATCCGCCGCTGCCGCCTGATGCTGCTCCGGTTATTGTTATCGGATTGTTCCTTACGACTGTCATTTTGCTTACCTTGGACTGATTCACAAGATCTGTACCGGAGGGCTTTGTAGAATTGACTGTAAACTGCTTTGTTACAACCTTGCCATTGGCATCCTTGACATTTACCTTTACAAGATATTTTGCAACTGTTGCCGGTACGAATGATACGCTCTTTGTATTGCCGTATATCTCGCCGATGGACTGCCATGCTGCGCTTGTAGATTTCTTATAGTAGAACGCATATTTATATCCGCCTGCACCATCAGCAGCTGCGCCTGTCACTATAACATTTGTATTCTGCGGTACAGATGTACTGCTGACTGTTGACCTGTTCGACAGCGCTTTATTTACACTTATCTTGATTATCTTTTCTGCGCTCAGACCACTCTTATCTGTTACAACTACCTTTACCTTATAATCAGCAGCAGATGACGGCACAAATTCAGCCTTTGCAGAGGTTGTATTTGCTGTTCCTATCTTTGTCCATGCGCTGCTTGTTGATTTCTTGTAGTAGTATGTATAGGTATAGACTCCAAGACCGCCGTCAGCCTTGCCGTTGATAGTAACTGTATCTCCTGCGGATGCCTTTGACGCTCCGAGTGTTGAAAGGTTTGAAACCTCCTTGAGAACATTGACACTGATGACTTTATCAAGCGTCCTGCCCTGTGAATCCTTAACAATTACTTTAACATCATATTTTGCGGCTGAGCCTGGATTGAATACTGCTGTTTTATCAGTTGTGTCAGAATTTCCGATACGGATCCAACTTGCGCTTGATGCCTTCTTATAGTAATAGGTATATGTAAGCGCTCCTACGCCGCCGCTGCCGCTTCCTGAGATCGTGACATCTGTATTGACTACCGGCGTACCCTTTACACTGGAATTATTCTTTAAAGCCTCATGTACCTCTGCATTAAAGGTCTTTGCTATTCCGCCGCCATACACTGCATCAGTAGTCAGTATTCTCAGCTTGTATTTACCTGTTTTTGTAGGCTTGAATTTATATGTGTCAGCCGT
>CACZSM010000118.1 GCA_902783815.1 uncultured Ruminococcus sp. | reverse complement strand
TGTACTAAGCATAAGCGAGCTAACCCCGTGTGTCCCACGGTTCTTTTTCCGGCTTTATGCCAATTATTATTTGTGTCAAGGAAAAAGTCAGCCTTCCGGCTGACGGGCAATTCATCCCCCCGCCTTTGAGGCGGGGGACTTCTTGCCCATTAGGTTAAAAAAATCTGAAACAGACCTGTCAATTTCAGTTATCCTCACAAATGATAAGTTCTCTGGAGTATGGAAGGCTCTCGACGAATTCGCAGAAGCGGTGCCATTCATCCAGCTTATGATTTTTTCTTGCAAAAAATATGCCGATAAGGTTTTCATAATTCATTGTGCAGGTACGCATCTGCTCATAGCTTGACGGAAGGAATTGTATTATATCATACCAGTATTGTTTATCCTTTGTCTGAATAAATTTCTGTCTGAGCATTTCGAGGTAATCAATGACACCCTGCATTTTTTCAAGAGTTTCCGCATCCATTTTATCAGTGCTGAAATGGGAAATATCAAAGGGCGCAGAGGTTATCTTGTGCATTGTGCTTGTAGAATTTGCCACAGTACCCACCTTGTATGTATCGTACTCCTTCCACCAGTAGAGAGGGGCGGTTATATCCACGGTAACAAATACTTGCCGCAGGAATTTTCTGTGATCGCTGCCAGCTCTTCTCAGGCGGACTGCAAGTGACAGGTCATTTTCGCCAAGCACGAAATTACCATTTTCGTCAAAATAGCTGTCAGACCTGTCCCAGCTGTTCATGGGGTTTCTTGCGCCTCTTATAGCATTATTGAGGTTCATTACCTCTATATTTTTCACGCTGAGCATATTATCGACCTACCTTTTCTTTTTCTGGAATGTGTAGCAGAAGTGAGTAATGAGCTTATCTGGCAGAAGTCTTTTTACGAATTTCAGACACTTTATTTTTACAGTAGGAATGATATAGAGTTTTCCTGCCATAAGACCATCTATAGCCTGTTCTGCAACGGTTTTGCTGTCGGCGGGCTTTGTCGAGAAGCTGACATTTGCAACGGAGTTGAATTCAGTATCAACTGGCCCCGGACACAAAGCACTTATCTGAACTTTGCTGCCTTTTCTTTTAAGCTCCTCATAGACAGCTCCTGTAAGACTTACGACATAATTTTTTGTTGCATAATATGTTGCCATAAGCGGCCCGGAAAAGAATCCGGCGACAGAAGCGACATTAAGTATGTAACCCTTATCTTTAAGCATGAAGTCCTGTAAAAAGAGCTTTGTCAGAACATGGACAGCCCTGATATTTGTATCTATCATTTCAAGTTCTTTTTCCATAGAGGTCTCCGCAAAAAAGCCGCATATTCCAAAGCCTGCACAATTGACAAGCATTTCAATATCCTCTTTCTGCAGTACCTCATGCAGTTTTTTACACTCATCGAGATGTGATACATCACATCGTACACATTTTGCTTTATTACCAAGCTCTTTTTTAAGTTCAAGAAGTCTGTCGGCTCTTCTTGCTACGAGTATGACCTCCCAGCCCCTGCTGATAAGACTTCTTGCGATATCTCTTCCGATACCGGAGCTTGCTCCTGTGATAACTGCTTTCATAATACTCTACCCTCCGTAAAAAATCAGATAAAAATAAGTTATGGGGTTCTCTGAAAACCGGGACACGAATAAGATTGCGTCCGTAGATTTTTTTTGTAGGCGAGGCGTGAAGGAGGTTTTCAGAGGTTCCCTTATAATACTAATTACAAATCCACGCCTGACAGTTCAGTATTTTCCGAACTAAGTAGGCAGTGGTACAGCCTTTTGTTTTTCACTTACATCGAGATACATATCCGCGCAGATAGCAGCGGACAGTAAAAACATTTCATGAGCCTCATCATTTATAGTGATCTCAAAGCCACTCATTCCGCTGCTCCGGCATCTTTTATGCGTCATAACAACGGTACCGTCCGGAGCCGACATATAGAAGTCGTCACCGGGTTTTCCATTGAATTTATAGGTACTTCCATAGATCGTAAAAGCGAATCCGTTTTTAATATTTGGAATCAGAACATAAAACCGTTTCTGACAAAGTATCGTAAAATAATCAAGCATCAGCTTGTTATAGCGGATAACAGAACGCTGTTCGCCCTCTCCGCTGAAAACGACCATTTTCATCCAATTACCAATTTCTGCGCTCACACTATACTTTGGCAGACCCATGTTATCATATATCATAAAACTGATATTATCAGCAGATGTATCTCTTTTCAAAAACAGCTTCAATCTGATCACTCCCTCGAAATCTCATATTTCGCTCCATCGGGAAAATGCGTTTTCGACCATTTCTTGTGGAATATGTGCTCTTTTTGCAATATCCTCGGCTGTAACACAATCCATTCCATCAATTTCCTCAAGCCCGGCTTCCATAAGGAGGCAGGCTGCAAAGCAATCCGCCTCTCTTTCAAATTTGCTCAGGCAGAAGCTTGTATTCAGGCTCAGACACACGGTATTGGTACTTCCATGCAGAACGATATGTCCAAGCTCATGTGACATAGTTATTCTTCTATCGTAATAATTCAATGCGCTGTTGAGCACAATAAAAGGGATACCCTCCATACTGACCGTAAATCCGTTAATATTATCCGGCAGTTCGTGGTCAACTATATTAATGCCCATTTTTTCACAAAGCTGTTCCGGTTCAGCGCAGCCGTATCTGTCCTTCAGGGACAGCACTTTTTCTTTTATATTTATCATTAATACTCTCCGCTTTTCAGTGATTTCTTATGCTGCTGTTTAGCAAGAGCAGCAACGACCTTAATTGCATCAACTATTTTACTTCTGTCATCATCGTTAAGCAGAACGCCATCGAACATAAGTCCCTGTTGGGAGCTAAGTATCTGAGTAAATTCGTCGAAGACTTCGGAGACATCCTTACCGGCGGTTCCGGTCATACTCTGAGAATGACCCATGATATAGTCGGCTGATGTACCAAAGATATCGCACAATTTAAGGATAGTTCTGCTGTCCGGTTCTCTTCTGCCCTGTTCATACATACCCACAGCAGATGCAGATATGCCTGCCTTTGCTGCAAGTTCAGCCTGTGTCAGTCCCAGGCCCTTTCTCAGTTCTTTTATTTTATCCCCAACAAAGTTTTTCATACATACATACCTCATCTATCCAAAGATAACAATACTCACAGAGCGCGGCAAATCGCTGGTCAGACTTGCCTTGTAATATTATAGCACCACAATCCGTGTATTTCAAGTATTATTTCAATCATTTTATATTCTGATACAATTTATTGAACTTTCACAAAAAACTCCTGAAAGAGGGGTTGATTTTTCCGGAAATATAATTATAATCATAAACAGAAGTAAGCACCTTAGCCGGGCAGAAGCAGACGAAGCGGGGGCTTACTAAAATTTTACAGCACAACTACACGAATCGTGGTGAAAGGAGAAAAATATGACATATAAAGAATGGGCAGGTCAATATTACAGGAGCGCAGAAAGAATAAGACGGCAGATAGATGAATTAAAGCAGGAGATGAAAACGGCTGTAGGGGAAACGATGCAGGAGCTATGCGGCAGGATGAATATGCTTAATGCGATGTACCGAGACTGCATAACAATAGCTGATATGCTTGTTGTAAGGAGTGGAGAGATATAATGAAGAACAGGATCAAGTTTTTTGAAGATTTTGAAAGAACAAGCTCATCAATGAGTCTGTACGATAATATATACGGAGAAAAAGAGGAAACCGGTCATGAGCGTATGAAAAGGATACTGCTCAGCGGTATAAAAAATCTGCTTACTAAAAGGCAGAGGATATGTTTTGAAGCGTATTATTTCGAGGGAAAGAGCGTAAAGGAGATTGCAAGGGAGCTTGGAATAAGCGGATGGGGAGTATATAAGCATCTTGAAAGTGGGATGCAGTCGCTGAAAAGCTGTACTGACTATTTTTAAAAAAATCTGAATATTTTTATTGCCGATCGCAAATACTATTACCGGACAGAATTATGAGGTCCTCTGAAAACTGAATACAAGCCAGTTTGCTTTCGTGAATTTTTTTGCAGACAAGTTATTATCAGACAGTATGCTGAAAAATTCACGGTACGATGACTGTGAAGTAGTTTTTGAGGCTACCTTATTATGGAGGTATATTTATATGCTTGATAAACTTTCACTAATTCTGCTGATAATCGGCGGTCTTAACTGGGGATCTGTAGGAATATTCCAGTTTGACCTTGTAGCATGGATCTGCGGCGGTCAGACCGGCATAATCAGCAGGATCATTTATACCCTTGTAGCGCTTTCTGCGATCTGGTGTATATCATTTCTTTTCCGTGAGGATTCTGTTATTTCAGAACACCACGGCAGATCGGCTCTTGCAGATTAATGGAAGCGCTGCGCCGCATTCAAAAAAGCTGAGCGGAAAGCGTCAATTATGTCGAACGCCGGCAGAGTGTGGAACTATTGTTGACTATTTTTATTTTTCGGAAAGTTTGACGAAAAACACAAGGCGCATCTGCGGCGCTTACTGAAATCACGACACGCCCGACATTTTTGCAATGCCAGGCGTGTTTTTGATATTATACGGGATGTATTTTATTTTTGATATCGGCTGATTCATTTATGCCGATTTTTTTATCTCTTCTTTTCTTGAAAAATCCAGGCGCTACCTTCGGGAACTGAGCATATGTGAGAACATCCTCCTCCTGTTCGATCCACTCCGGAATTTCTGCGCGCAGCTTTTCAAGCTCCGGTTCAAGCAGATCTGCCGGGCGACATTCTACAGGTTTCTGGTCGCCTATAATTTTCTTACGGAATTCCGGGTCGATGGGAACAGGTGTCGTACCATATTTTCCTGCAACAAGATCCTTGAACTGGTCGTTGCACATTTTGTAGCGTTCTCCGAGTATAACATTGAACACAGCCTGTGTACCGACTATCTGTGATGTTGGTGTTACAAGCGGAGGATAACCTGCATCCTTTCGTACTCTTGGTACTTCTTCAAGAACAGCTGTAAGCTGATCCTCCTTACCTGCCTGTTTAAGCTGGCTGAGAAGATTTGACAGCATACCGCCCGGAACCTGATATATCAGAGCTTTTGCATCTGTTGCAAGCATCTTAGGATCAAGCAGACCACTCTTGATATATTTTGCGCGAAGTCCCATAAAATACTCTCTGATCTCAGAAAGCTGAACGAGGTCAATACCTGTATCATACTCAGTACCCTTAAGTGCTGCGACCATAGATTCTGTCGGAGCGTGGGAAGTACCGTTTGCAAGCGGAGACATAGCGGTATCTATTCTGTCCGCGCCTGCCTCGATAGCTTTCAGCAGGCACATTGATGCAAGACCGGATGTATAGTGTGTATGCACCTGAACCGGAAGGTCAACAGCATCCTTAATTGCAGCAACAAGTTCTGCGGTATAGTAAGGAGTAAGCAGAGCAGCCATATCCTTGATACAAATGCTGTCAGCACCGGCGTCCCTTATTCTTTTTGCGTAATCGACATAATACTGTGTTGTAAAGACCGGACCAGTCGTATAGCTCATTGCGACCTGAGCTTCGACATTCGGGTTTTCCTTTTTAGCAGCCTTAGCAGCCTTTATAGCAGTTTTAAGATTTTTGATATCATTAAGCGCATCGAATATTCTGATAATATCAATACCGTTTGCAACAGATCTCTGTACGAAATATTCAAGAACATCATCCGCATAGTGACGGTACCCAAGCATATTTTGTCCTCTGAAGAGCATCTGGAGTTTTGTATTAGGGCAATATTTTCTCAGTGTACGAAGTCTCTCCCAGGGATCCTCGTCAAGGAATCTTATACAGGCATCGAATGTTGCGCCGCCCCAACATTCCAGAGAGTAAAATCCGACCTTATCGAGCTTATCAAGGATCGGAGTCATATCACTCAAAGGCATTCTGGTAGCGATAAGAGACTGGTGTGCATCACGAAGGACTGTTTCAGTGATCTGTATTTTCTTAGCCATGTGAAACCGTCCCCCTTTTAGCTCAGGGTAACAAGAACGGTACCTGTATCAACAGATTCGCCCTTTGATACTGCGACAGAAGCAACAGTACCGTCCTTAGCAGCCTTTATTTCATTTTCCATTTTCATAGCCTCAAGGACAACAAGAACATCGCCCTTTTTAACAGTCTGACCTGCCTTTACCGGTACATTTATTATTGTTCCGGGCATCGGAGAAACAACAGGTTCGCCATCGGCAGCGGCAGCCTTCTTTGGAGCCGGAGCAGGAGCAGCAGCCTTTACTGCCGGAGCAGCCGCCGGAGTGGAGGGAGCCGCAGAACCATCGACTTCTTCGACCTGTACATCATATGTAACACCGTTAACGGTGATCTTAAGATTTTTCATAACACAAATTCCTTTCGCACATATCATATATATATATTGTTATGCTTTTTCGGGAGAGTTGATACTCTTTTGTCTGAGAGCATTTCAACAGCCGCAGCAACAACAGTTCTTGTATCAGCAGGGGATATAATATCCTCCACAAAGCCACCCTCAGCTGCTTTTACAGCAGAAAGCTCATTCTTTTTAAACTCAGCCACTATATCAGCCCTATCCTTTTTCGGATCTTTTGAGCCTTTAAGTTTTCCTCCGAGGTCATCGCCCAAAGCGATCACAGCGGCAGCCTCCGGCATAAGCGGAGATATGCTTGCGCCTTCCCATGCGTAAGTAACATCGGCGGCAGCTCCGGTTCCGGCAGCGGCTATATACACTGCGCCAAAAGCGTCCCCGGTTATAACAGTTATCTTAGGTGCTGTAGCTTCGGCATATGCTGATGACAGCTTTGCAGCGGCCTTTATGCAGCTGAATTTTTCCGCATCTATAAGTGACACTACCGGGATACCGAAAGCATCGCAGAAGCGTATGAATCTTGCAGCTTTGGAGCAGCTTTTTCCGTCAAGTTCCTTATTGCAGCAGGCAACGATACCTACTGTAGTACCCTCAACTGTACCGAGTACTGTTCTTATAGCTTTGCCATTATCCTTTTGAAGTTCTACAGCGCTGTTACCGTCGAGAATATCTGATACCGTATCATCCTTAACGCTTTCGGCGTCCTCGAATTCAGGGCTTCCGGCGAAGTCAAGGTTATTAGACGGCAGCAGGGAGACCAGTTTTCTTGTTTTAGCGATAGCATCATCCTCAGTTTTTTCAACGATATGCGCAATACCATGCTCCGCATTATATTTTGCATCAGCATCCGAGCCGTCCGTATTGATAGTGAGCTTAGCGTCCTCAGACATTACCACGATATCACCGCTGACAGCAATAAGAGCCTGTGTGCCGAAGCAACCCCCAAGCACAAGTGATATCTGCGGAACAACTCCCGACAGTGTTGATGAATACCTCAGCACATCGCCATAAGCGCCCAGCAGCTCACAGCCCTCTGTAAGTCTGCCGCCGACCGAATCGAACACAGCCACCACCGGAGTACCTGTTTTCAGTGCAAGGTCATAAATTTTCCTGATTTTCGCAGCCTGAGCCTTGGACATAGCGCCGCCAGAGAAATCGCTGCACTGAGCGTAGGCGAACACCGGACACCCGTTTACAGTACCCCTTCCGGCAACAGCCTCTGCCAGTCCGTTTTCGGAGCCTGCAAAGGCATCGAATTGTGTAAATGCGCCGTCATCAAACAAAGCAGTAAGTCGTTTCCAGGCTTTTGTATCCTGAATTTTGCTGCGCACTTCCTGCAGTGCATCCATAGTAGATGAAACACTCATCCCGAATCTTTCCTCCTTAATTTGCAGTAAGGCACCTCTGAAAAGTCATTAATTCAGATGAATAGGATATCCGGAGATAAAATCCCGGACAAAATTACCAAAAAAGATATCTCAGAAGTTACTGAATACAATTATAATACAAATTTTTCAAAATATCAAGCGGCGGCAGAGGTGTTACTCACTTGTTTTTTTTAAAAGTATGTGTTATAATCAGGATGTTGTGAAAATATGACTGCCCGTAGCACAGTTGGATAATGCATCAGACTCCGACTCTGAAGATCGAGGGTTCAAGTCCCCCCGGGCAGGTATGATTGTGACCGTACAGGACGAAAGGCAGTTTTGCTGCGTATGATCGTTACTGGCGGTCTTTTTTCTGTAATTCGCAGTCGGATCTCTGAAATACACAGAAGTCGGAATACTTGACATCTCATAATAATAATGATATAATTTATAAGGGTATTATACTATTTTGTTATTGTTGGGGTGTTACTATTTAATGAAGATCATTGAATTTGATTACAATAAAAAAAAGAATATTGCAGTTGGAATTTCTGCGATCGCTGCTTTTATCGGATTAGCGATAGAGTATAGTCGCAACAATTTTATTTTTTATAGTATTATCTTGACTTATGGTATTCCGTATTTTGTTTTAATACCGTTTTTATTTGTTAAAAAAACAAGGGTGCTTTTTATACTATCTGAAGTATCTGCTTTTTTAATTTCTTTGGTTTGTATAACCGATTTGTATAATATTATTCGAGTCTTGTCTTATTCGCTTCCGTATATGGAAATAGTTTATTCCTTGTTTCTGATTATTTATTATGTACTATTGATAGTGTTATTAGTAAAATATCATTTTGAAATAGGAACCTTGAGAGGATTCGTGATTATTTTTGTTGGAATGATTATTGTATCAGTGATGTTAAATCTTGCCAAACTGGGAATAGTTAATCTTGAGGATTATAACAATTTTGGTTTGGTTGCTTTATCTACAGTGATTTTTTACCTGCGTTATTTTCCATATTTTATTATTTTTTCTCAAAGAAAGGTAATTCTTGGAGTTAAAAGGAGAGTTGAGCGAAAAATGGATGACAATATGAAAACTGTAGTTTCACAAAGTGCTGTATTCTGTACAGAATGTGGAAATAGGCTTGTGGGTGTAGGAAGATTCTGTCCTTTTTGTGGAAAAGAGTTAGACAGCGATAATAATTTTGTTCCTGTAATGCGAACTGCGCCAGTGAATTTGTCAGAAAGAATTAAAAAACAAAAGATTTTAGTGGCAATGGTATTATGTTCCGTTGTTATAGTATTCTCAATGTTTACATTGCCTGTTTGCAAATTTAATGTTGTTTGCAGTACAAGTTTTTTTAATAATAATGATCTAGACGAAGTTCACTATCTGGTGCTTGGTGAGAAAACTGTTGTAAAACACAGCCAGGCAATCGGGGAACAGATAAATTCGCTTTCGGGTTTTATTATTATTTTTTCAATTTTGCTGATCGGTTTAGCTTTAGTATTTGTGTACATGAAAAAGTATAGGTCGAGCATTATCTCCTCTTTATTATTCGCTGTAATGTTTGGTATTTCGTTCGGTAAGCTGTCCAATATTGGAAACACGGGTGATTTTAGTGATTATGGAGCGACATATAAAGTTTGTGATGTTACTTTTATGGATGGGTTCTATATAATAATAGTTTTGGCAGTAGCTTTAATTGTCATGTCATTTGTAAAATACTTGAAGCAAACAGAACTGCTTGTCCAGCTAAAATAGTATCCGGCTCAGGTCACGCCTTAAAACGGCGTGACTTTTTTGTTATTACCACGCCGCCGAGTGTTTCTATGTAAATACTGCATAAAATTATTTATAATATTGAATTAGTTTTATGTAGATTTGCGAGAAGCAACCTGTCAAAGTGCATAAAAATAAAGATTAAAATTCTACTATTTTTAACAAAGAAAATCCTTGCAATTGACGGATAATTGTGGTATTATGTATAGGCAAGACTGCAACAGATATGCGATGAAGCGGGAGGTTGCGGCAGGTATTGCCGGTTTTTCCGCAGAGTATGTCCGATTTTTAAACCGGGCGAAACGAATATTAAGTCGGGTCATGACATCTTTGATTCCTATCAGATTACAGGTGTGTACGGATAGGAGAGGGGTGTTGTGCCGCTTAAAATGTTTTGTTTTTTCAGACCTCACCCGGATCGCAGCGTGTCAGCGGTTCGGTTTTTTAAATGGAAACAGGCGAAACACCCGGTGGGGTGTGAGGAAATGAAAACGCCCGCCAACTCAAATTTTTTAAGGAGGCGATTATTGTGGCAGTCAAGGAAAAGATAAGGATAAGAATCAAGGGTTATGATCATCAGCTCGTTGATCAGTCCGCAGAAAAAATCGTTGCTACAGCAAAGCGTACAGGTGCGAGGGTCTCAGGACCGGTTCCGCTCCCGACAGAAAAGCAGGTCGTAACGATACTCCGCGCAGTTCATAAGTATAAGGACAGCCGTGAGCAGTTCGAAACAAGAACCCATAAGAGACTTATCGATATCCTCAGACCTTCAAACAAGACAGTTGAAGCTCTGCAGGGACTGGAGCTCCCTGCCGGTGTTGAGATCGAGATCAAACTCTGATCTGCAACCAACAGGCAGCTGGGGTCATGTCGGAAAGATCCGACCAATAACCTATCAAGGAGGAAAAACAAATGCAAAAGGCAATCATCGGTAAGAAGATCGGTATGACACAGATCTTCGATGAAAAGGGCAAGGTTGTCCCTGTTACCGTAGTTGAGGCTGGACCATGCGTAGTGGCTCAGATCAAGACGGTCGAAAACGACGGCTATGAGGCTGTACAGCTTGGCTTCGGCGATATCAAGCTCAAGCTCCAGAACGGCAGCGGCAAGGGAAAAAGAGTACGCAGCGATAAGTTCAAGAACGATCCTGTGAACATCACAAAGCCAATGCTCGGACACTTCAAGAAAAATGATATCGCTCCGAAAAGAACACTCCGTGAGTTCAGATTCGACGATATCGCTGCATACAAGGTCGGCGATATAATCAAGGCTGATACATTCGCAGAGGGCGATAAGATCGATGTAACAGGCACAAGCAAAGGTAAGGGCTATTCAGGCGTTATAAAGCGCTGGAACTTCCAGAGACTGAAGGAAACTCATGGTTCAGGTCCTGTTGCTCGTCACGGCGGTTCAATGGGCGCCTGCTCAACACCATCAAGAGTATGGAAGGGTAAGAAAATGGCAGGACACCTCGGAGCTGAAAGAGTAACCGTACAGAATCTCTCCGTTGTCAAGATTGACGCTGAGAATAATCTGATCGCTGTAAAGGGCGCAATTCCGGGTCCGAACGGCGGGATAGTTGTTATTCGTGACAGCGTTAAGGCGTAAGGGAAGGAGGAATAACAATGCCTAATATAGAAGTTCTCGATATGACGGGC
>CACZSM010000117.1 GCA_902783815.1 uncultured Ruminococcus sp. | reverse complement strand
AGTCAGGAGGATAAAATGAAAAAAATAATAGTTGCTTTAATATGTTCTTTGATGATCTTTTCATCGTGTTCTGTAAATAATAATAGCACCACAAAAGACGAAAGCTCTTCGTATTCTTCTGAAGTTGAAATATCATCAGATTCTGGTTCACAAGGTGAAGAATCATCTACAGCAGAATCTGAGTTATCTTTTGAAAAAGAGTCGGAAGTTTCCGATGTTTCTGAGAGTTCTGAAACTGCTCAAAGCTCCGATGAAAATTCAGAAACAGACGAGGAAAACGAAAATTCTTCGACTGTTGCGAATGAGATTTTCTCCGAACCTTTATGCAGATCAGCTGTATTATACTGCTCTGAGGATAATAAGATACTTTACGATGACTATAAGGATATAAGGACAGCTCCTGCGAGTCTGACTAAGCTGATGACTGCATCCGTAATGCTCAGAAATATGAGTCCAGATGATATAGTAACAGTCGGTACAGAGCAGAGATATGTAAATGAGGATTCAAGCAGATGCTATATTACAGAAGGAAATCGTCTGACGGTTCGGGATCTTCTTACTGGTATGCTGCTATGCTCCGGAAATGATGCAGCCTATACTGCTGCCGTATCAACAGCAAGAGCAGCAAAAAACGATCCTGAAATGAGTGATAAGGATGCAATAATCACTTTTGCAGGAATGATGAATGATCTTGCCGCTGAAATAGGTATGACAAACAGCCATTTTGTGAATCCTGATGGATGGGATAATGATGAGCAGTATGTTACAGCATCTGATCTTTTGAAATTGGCAAAATATGCTTATTCTGTTCCTGAAATAAGAACAATCGTGGGAACACAGAAAAAATATGTCGTATTTGAATCCGGAGAGAACATAACATGGACAAATACAAACTATCTTCTTGATCCGGATGATGAATATTACTGTCCGGAAGCTGTAGGAATGAAAACAGGTACTACTAGTAATGCCGGATATTGTCTTATAGCTGCATTCAGAAAAAATGGAAAAACATACATATCTGTTGTTACAGGATGCGAGAATAATGCAGGAAGATACGGTCTTACACTAAAGCTTTTCTCGCTGATATAAAATAATAAAGAGGATCATACCCGTTGCATAAGTTGGTATGATCCTCTGTTTTTTCTATAGAAGCTCGCTCAGCTTTTTTTTGAAGAAAAAATCATGTATCATTTGGTTTAGCTCAGACCACATAGGTAAAGTATCGCATCCTTCGGCTCTCGGACATTCCTCAGCTCCCTTTGCAAGGCAGGCAACGATCGCAAGTGATCCTTCTGTTACTTCAAGTATTTCACCAACAGAGTATTCATCGGGCGATCTGACAAGTTTATATCCGCCTCCTTTTCCGCTGACACCTTCAAGCAGTTTTGCGCTGACAAGCTCCTTGACTATTATTTCAAGATATTTTTTTGATATTTTTTCGCGTTCAGCAATTTCTTTAAGCGGAATATAACTGCCATCACTATATTTTGCAAGGTCTATCATTACCCTGAGAGCATAGCGTCCTTTTGTAGATATCATAGAATTTCCTCCTGTAAATGTTATTATCCTATTATATCATAGGTCAATAGGTAAATCAAGTAGAAAATTTTATAAATACCTATTGACATAGTAGGTAAAAGGTATTATAATAACGACAGTCGCATAAAATAACAAGGAGATGCAGATATGAATATTTATGCAGATAATGCTGCAACGACAAAAATGAGCGAAGCGGCAATACTGGCAATGACAGAATGTATGGAAAATACCTACGGCAATCCATCCAGCCTTTACAGGATCGGACAGAGAGCTAAGGAAAAGTTAGAAAAGGCAAGAGAAGAAATAGCTGCTCTGATAAATGCTGAACCAAAGGAGATAATATTTACATCCGGAGGAAGTGAGTCTGATAATCAGGCGATACTGAGCGCGGCAATGATCGGCAAAAAAAGGGGTAAAAAACATATTGTTTCCTCAGAATTTGAGCATCATGCAGTTTTGCATACTCTAAAAAAATTAGAAAAAAATGGATATGAGATAACTCTTCTGCCGGTGCATGAAAATGGTATTGTCAGGACAGATGAGCTTGAAGCTGCAATAAGAGATGATACCTGTCTGGTAACAATAATGACAGCTAATAATGAGATTGGAACGATACAGCCTATAGCTGAAATAGGAAGTATATGCAGACAAAAGGGAGTAATATTCCATACTGATGCTGTTCAGGCAGTTGGTCATATTGCGATAGATGTCAAGGCAGAAAATATAGATATGCTTTCGGCTTCCGCACACAAGTTCCACGGACCAAAAGGAGTTGGCTTTCTTTATTGCAGAAAAGGAATAATACTGAGTAACCTTATTGAGGGCGGCGCTCAGGAAAGAGGAAAGAGAGCCGGAACGGAAAACCTGCCGGGAATATTGGGAATGACAGCAGCTTTGAAGGAAGCAGTCAGGGATATGGATAAGCACAACGAGCACAAAGTCAGTATAAGGGATCATCTGATAGCTGGTCTTTCTGAGATACCTCATAGCGCATTGAACGGTGATGCTGAGAAAAGACTTTCCGGAAATGTTAATTTCAGCTTTGAGGGAATCGAAGGTGAATCAATACTGATGCTGCTGGATCAGAAGGGAATAAGTGCTTCATCCGGAAGTGCCTGTACATCCGGGGCGCTTGATCCGAGCCATGTTTTGTTGTCGATCGGAAGAATACATGATGTCGCGCATGGTTCTCTGCGGCTCAGTATAGGTGAGGATATCACAGTCGGGGAAGCAGATTATATAATCAGTAATGTTAAAGAGGTAGTTGAATATCTCAGGAGTTTTTCACCAGTATGGCGTGACTTGATGACAGGCAAAAGAGAATTTATATTATAATCGGAGGGATAGTAGTGGCTTTATACAGTGAAAAGGTAATGGATCATTTTATGAATCCAAGAAATGTAGGAGTTATTGAGAATGCAGACGGAGTAGGTGAGGTCGGCAATGCAAAATGCGGCGATATCATGAAAATGTATCTGAAAATAGATGATGATGTCATAACAGATGTAAAATTTGAGACTTTCGGCTGTGCAAGTGCGATCGCATCAAGCTCTATGGCAACCGAACTTATAAAGGGAAAAAAGTTAGAGGATGCGATGTCGCTTACAAATAAGGCTGTTGCAGAGGCTCTTGACGGTTTGCCGGATTATAAGATGCACTGTTCAGTTCTTGCAGAGGAAGCAATACAGGCAGCAATAGATGATTACAAAAGCAAAAAATAATTTTAAAAATTTTGCAAAAACCTATTGACATAGTAGGCGAATAGTGGTATTATGTATGTGTTCAAGCGAACAGTTTATTTAAAGGAGAGTTCATTATGCTTACAACAACAATAAACAAGCAGAATAAAGTAATGTGTTGTCGAATGTTGTACTTCCGGGCATGGGAAATGGTCGGAGCATCCGATGAGCTTGTGGTGCGCCGTTTGTCAGAACGATGTTGTTGAAGCGTTTATTCTGATACCATTATGCCCGGAAGCAAAAATGCCTTCGGGCAATTCTTTTGTACGAAAACAAACGGAAACTACTTGATACATTTATTTTTGAAAGGAAGATTATAATATGAGTTATAGATTTGAGACATTACAGCTTCATGTTGGTCAGGAGCAGGCTGACCCGACAACGGACTCCAGAGCCGTTCCGATTTATCAGACGACCTCCTATGTATTCCATAACAGTCAGCACGCCGCAGATCGCTTTGGTCTGGCAGACGCCGGAAACATCTACGGCAGGCTGACAAACTCCACACAGGATGTTCTTGAAAAGCGTATAGCTGCTCTTGAAGGGGGCAGCGCAGCACTTGCACTTTCCTCAGGTGCGGCTGCAATAACCTATACTATAGAGGCACTTGCAGCAAACGGAGGTCATATTGTAGCACAGAAAACAATATACGGAGGCAGCTTTAATCTGCTTTCACATACACTTCCACAGTTTGGAATCACAACAACCTTTGTTGATGCCCATGATCTTAAAGAGGTTGAAGGAGCAATAAAAGAGAATACAAGAGCTATATATCTTGAAACTCTCGGTAATCCGAACAGTGATATCCCGGATATTGATGCAATTGCTGAAATAGCACATAAGCACGGACTCCCGGTAGTTGTTGACAACACTTTCGGCACACCGTATCTGATAAGACCTATAGAGCATGGCGCAGATATAGTTGTTCATTCAGCTACTAAATTTATTGGTGGACATGGTACAACACTTGGTGGTATAATAGTAGAGTCCGGTAGATTCAACTGGAAGGAAAGTGGAAAATATCCGGGAATCGCAGATCCTAATCCAAGCTATCATGGTGTTTCATTCTATGATGCAGTTGGTCCTGCAGCATTTGTAACATACATCAGAGCAATACTTCTCCGCGATACCGGCGCTGCAATATCACCATTCAATGCTTTTCTGCTGCTCCAGGGAGTTGAAACACTTTCTCTCCGTCTTGACAGACACGCTGAAAATACAAAAAAAGTTGTTGAATACCTCAGCAGCCACCCGCTTGTTGAAAAGGTTAATCATCCGTCACTCCCGGATCACCCGGATCATGCGCTTTATGAAAAGTATTTCCCGAACGGCGGAGCATCAATATTCACTTTCAATATCAAGGGCGGTAAAGAACAGGCATGGAAATTCATTGATAATCTGAAAATCTTTTCTCTGCTTGCAAATGTTGCTGATGTTAAGAGTCTTGTTATTCACCCGGCATCAACGACACATTCACAGCTTTCAGCAGAAGAACTTGCAGATCAGGGTATTTATGAGAATACTATTCGTCTTTCTATCGGAACAGAGCATATAGATGATATTATAGAAGATCTTGAAAACGCATTTGCGTCTTTGAATTAAGGAGGAGTTTATTATGTCAAATATTTATAAGGGAACATTAGGACTTATAGGCAATACACCTCTCGTAGAGGTAGTAAATCTGGAAAATGAACTGCAGCTTGATGCAACAGTTCTTGTCAAGCTGGAATACTTCAATCCGGCAGGCAGCGTAAAGGACAGGATAGCCAAAGCCATGATAGAGGATGCTGAAGCAAAGGGACTTCTGAAAAAGGATTCCACTATAATCGAGCCTACTTCAGGCAATACCGGTATCGGACTTGCAGCAATTGCTGCTGCAAAGGGATACAGGATAATCCTTACAATGCCTGAGACCATGAGCGTTGAAAGAAGAAATATACTCAAAGCATATGGCGCAGAGATAGTTCT
>CACZSM010000116.1 GCA_902783815.1 uncultured Ruminococcus sp. | reverse complement strand
GTATCAGTTATCTTTAGTGAATTATCTGCTTTGACTTTTGGTTCTTCCGGCTTGGATGCTTCTGTGTTGGATGCCTCCGGTTTGGATGCCTCCGGTTTGGATGCCTCCGGTTTGGATGTTTCCGGCTTTGATGCTTCCGGCTTTGATGCTTCCGGCTTTGATGCTTCCGGCTTTGATGCTTCCGGCTTTGATGCTTCCGGTTTTGATGTCTCCTGTTTGGATGCCTCCGGCTTGGATGCCTCCGGCTTTGATGATTCCTCAGTCTTTGAAGCCTCCGGATCAGAGCTAAGCTCAGGATGTATTGATTCGATCATGAATGAAAGTACCTCTGTTGCAGTATTGCCCTGACGCGAAAATTCATGCGCATCTATCTCAAAAATATGGTCATTCTTTACTGCGTTAAGATTTGAAAAATCCTTACTGTTCTTAAGCTGTTCCTTTACTCCGATATCACAGAATATATAATCCGGATTTGCCAGCTTTATGGCTTCTACATTTACAAGTGTACCTAACTTCGGATTGGAATTGCGGCAGACATTCTCCAATTTTGCGTAATCAAACAGCTTTCCGCTGAATGTTTCTGATGTTGCCGCATGACCGTTTGTATCATAAAGATAGCAGGCTGTCGTTATGACATTGCTTGGCGGTACGACTGTCCTGAGCTGCTCCAATGTTGATAAAAGTGATTCAGCCCTGCGTTCTCCGTTTTCCTTTCCGGAGATGCTGCCGTCCATTATCATGCCTATGCTTCTATAGACATTTTTAAGTTCCTTATTGTTTTTTGCAGTCATCATCTTTATGACTTTTATATCATTGCTTTCGACCTTGCTGAGATCCGTACTGTCACTTACTGAATCAGTGAAAACAATATCAGGCTTGACGCTTATTATCTTTTTGATATCAGGATTTTCTGCTTTGCCGATCGAGGGCAGATCTTTAAGTTCCTCCTGCGTACACTCGTCTGTACGGGCGGTTATTGCAGATGTATATCCGCAGGAGATAAGTATATCCGCAACAGAATCACTCAGGACTACAATGGATTTTGGTTTTGTCGTTATTGAGAAATTAGCAACAGTTACAGGATATTCACTTTTTTTACTGATCGAGCAGGCTGCTGCTGAACAGAATAATGCTGCTGCTGCTGTTAGTGCAATTATTTTTTTTATTTTTATCATTTTTATTCTCCCTGGTAAAAAATTATTCGGTTTCCATACCTGTTTCAAGCATTGCTACAAACTGTTTTGCACATCGCGGAGATCTTCCGCCTTTTTGTATCGCCCATTTTTCTGCTTCTGCAGCGAGCTGCTCATCAGGAATATTAAGACCGTGTTCCTTTGCAAGACTGCGTACTATTGTAAGGAATTCCTCTTTGCCTGGTCTGCTGAAGTTTACGGAAAGGCCAAACCTGTCGGAAAGAGAAAGAGTTTCCTGAATAGTATCATTACGGTGAATCTCGTCGCCGTCACGGTCTGCGAAACTTTCTTTAATAAGGTGTCTGCGGTTTGAGGTCGCATAGATAAGTGAATTTTCCGGTCTGGAGGCGATGCCGCCTTCGAGTACAGCTTTAAGCTGAGCATAGCTTTTATCCTCACCGGAGAATGAAAGGTCATCAATAAAAATGATGAATTTCATTGGTACGGGAGCAATTCGTTCTGCAAGCTGTGGAAACTCTCCGAGCCTGTCCTTCGGTATCTCGACTATCCTGAGTCCCTGACTGCTGAATTCATTTACGATCGCCTTGACCGTTGACGATTTACCTGTACCCATATCTCCATACAGCAGACAGTTATTAGCTTCTGCGCCGTGAATGAATGACAGGGTATTCTGTATAACCGTATTTCTTGGCAGATCATAGGCTTTAAGGGATGACAGCTTAATGCTGTCCGGATGCACTACAGGCTCGATATCCCCATTCTGCCACAGGAATGCCCTGTATCTTGCGAACATACCGCAGCCATTGCGTTTATAGTAGCCGGCAAGCTCCGTTATATCCGAAAGCTCCGCAGCCGGAGAACCGGTTTTCCAGTGGGGAAGAGTATCAACGATCGTACTTATCTCATCCTTATGTACATAGGATGAGATAATATCATCCGGAGTGAGTCTGCCGGCTGCCGTTACGACATCAAGATCTCTGACAACAGCTTTTATGATCTCCCCGGACAGCAGATGTTCTTTACCTGCTGCAGCTGCTCTTGAAAAAGCGTTTTCATCAAACAGCGCGGCTTCTGTCATACAGCGCATGAGGTCATCTGCAAAGCCCCTGTCGCTGAGCAGCGCAAAGAACTCGCCCCACGCCTGCAAAAAATCAGTTGCAGGCTTATCGCAGGCGCAAAGCAGTCTGTAGAAAGCTCCGGGAACTGTTCTTTTCAGCACGCCCCTATACACCGACAGGGAGGACAGCATCATAGCGGCCTCCATAGTTTTATTCATTTAAAGACTTCCTTTCTATAAGGTTTTCAGAGGTTCCCTGAACAACGGGTTATCCCGTTATTTACGGTTACTCTTTTCCTGTATCGGGCAGCAGCTTAACGCTTATATCAAATGTATAGCCGCTGTCACCGGATTTTCTGAACAGAGTCAGTTTTACGGTATCTCCGGGTTTATACACGCTCATTTCGTCTATAAACTCCACCGCTGATTTTACTGTTGTATCGTTTACAGCTATTATTATATCATCCTTTTGCGCCTGTGTAGATTTAAGCGGACTGTCGGAATTTATTTTTGTAAGCATCATTCCCTGGGGGATCTTTTTGGATTTCGACATATACAGAGTACAGGTCTTACCCTCTATACTGAGGGTTCCCCTGTCGTTCACATAGCCGTATTTTATAAGTTTATTGATTATTTCAAGTACCTTATTGCTTGGGATTGCGAAGCCCATAGCCTCATATTCCTCAGCGACCAGCTTTGCTGTATTAATTCCTATTACCTGTCCGTACTCATTTATAAGAGCGCCGCCGGAGTTACCAGGATTGATCGCTGCATCCGTCTGTATGTATTTAACATAGCCGCTGCCGCTCAGTACCCTGTTCAGTGCTGAAAGAGCGCCCTTTGTCAGAGAATTTGAAAACGCAGCTCCGCCCGGATTTCCGATAGCATATACATCCTGTCCTACTACAAGCTTATCAGAATCCGCAAATTCTGCCGGCTCCAGACCCTCCGCATCTATTTTGAGAACTGCAAGATCTGTCTTTACATCTACGCCTATTATAGTACCAAGATACTGGCTGTTGTCATACAGAGTAATAAGTGTTCCTGTTTTTTTGGAGTCATCCACAACATGACTGTTTGTAACGATATATCCATCCGCTGTAAGTATTATTCCGGAGCCTTCTCCGGAAGCGTCAAGGGTGAAGTCGCCGCCGTCCGTATAGGACCTTATGCACACGACTGAATGAGATGCTTTCTGATAGGCTGCACTTGCAGCTTTTGTGCTGTCCGAATAAAGCTCGGGAGTATCTGCGGCAGATATCTGCGGTCCGTCCTCATTTGCCTTTGTTTTCGGAGCCTTGGCGATATCGCTTGGCGTATCGAAGGATGCCTCATATTTACTGCTCCCGGAGGGTTCGTCTGTAATATTTTTTCCTCCTGAAACATCGTTTGTTGCTACGAACAGTATTATTGACGATGCAATTACCACAAGCACACCCAGAATACTCCATAAAGCTACTTTTCCGCCATTAGTCGTTTTTGGGGGCGGAGGCGGTGGGGGATATCCATAAGGTGCGCCGTAGCCGTATCTGTAGGGGGGCATACCGCCCTGATACCCATACGGCGGATAGTTCTGCGGATTATTATTATACCTGTAGGGCTGTTGTGGTCTTGTATAAGGCTGCTGTGGTCTTGTATAGGGTTGCTGAGGTCTTGTATATGGCTGCTGTGCAGGCTGTCCGGGCTGGTTCTGCTCCATGCCCTGACTGTAAAACTCATCATTTTCCGGCATTATTGTTCCTCCTTAAACCTGACGGGAATCTCTGAATACCTCTATTTGTTTCAGAGTGTTTTTCTTTCCTTTTGCATTGCGCTTCGGAATGTAAAAATGAAATAGTGAATACTTACCATACTCACTTTCAGCAGTGATATCTCCGCCGTGAAGTCTTATTATGCTCCTTACAAGATATAATCCAAGTCCCAGACCTTTCTTGTCCTTGCTTCGTGACTTATCAGTTTTATAGAATTTATCAAACACCAGTGAAAGTTCCTTTTTATTTATTCCTGTACCGCTGTTGCGTATATAGAAGTCCGTTCTTTCCAGACTGTCGGTTATCGTAAATTCTATTATGCCACCCTCGTTTGTGAATTTTACTGCATTTTCTATAAGGTTGTATATGACCTGATGCAGAAGATCCTTATCACCGTAAACTACTGTAGGCGTAAGCACATCAAGACCTCTTATTTCTATATTCTTTTTATTTATCTCCTGTTCAAAAGTAATAACTATCGTTACAAGAGTTGTAAGCATATCGAAATTCTGGTAATTGATCTTCAGCTCGCCGCTGTCTATTCTTGAAAGGTCAAGCATTGAACGAACGAGTCGGGAGAGTCTTTTTACCTCGTCTGATACGATATGCAGATAATACTGGTGTTTTTCCGGAGGTATTGTACCGTCCAGTATGCCGTCTATAAAGCCTGCTATGGTTGTCATAGGGGTTTTTAGCTCATGGGATACATTTGCAATAAAGCTGCGGCGCATTGACTCGGCTGCGGACAGCGAATCCGCCATATTATTGAACGCTACAGCAAGCTCTCCGATCTCATCATTGGTGGCTTCGCTTACACGAATGCCGAATTCACCGCTTCCGAATTGTTTTACTGCCTGAGCCATCTGTCGGAGTGGTTTTACGAGGTTGTAGGAAAACAGTCCTATTGCAAGGAAGGATATGCCAAGTGAAGCTATTGCCGAAAGTATAAATATTTTCAGCACCATATCCGTAAAGCTATTGACATCCGATTTGCTCGATGTTACGAAAACAACATACATGACCTTCTCGCCGTTACTGTATTTTACAGGCTTTGCCGCGATATAGCGATCCTCCTTGTAAAGTCCGCCGAGGTCGCCCTGTGAAAAGTAGCTTTCCTTTGATTTAGCCTCATGGAAAATATCCGATCTTATATATGAATAATTAGTTATGGAGTCGCTTATAGTAAGGTACATCAGTCCCTGAGCGTTCGTTACTATGATATCAACGCCGGAATCGTCCGCAAATAGCTGGAGTACATTTTTCAGATACTGTGAATCATTAAGGCTGATGGACGGTGATCCGCCGCCGATAGGGTCATTTATCGCTGTTTTTGTTTTCAGGAACATTCCGATGTTTTCTGCCCTTTTGCCGAGTACGGTCAATTTCTCATTTGACCAGTAGTTACTTATCGTAAGAGTAAGTATGGTTCCAAGCACAAGAAAACTGAAAAATACAATCAATATACTGACTTTTGTATATTTACTGAAAAGCGATTTTTTTCCGATAAAATTATTCTTTAAGTTCAAACTTATAACCTACTCCCCATACGGTTTTTAAAGCCCATTTGTCCGAAACGCCCTCTAATTTCTCACGAAGCCTTTTTACATGAACATCGACTGTTCGTGAATCGCCGTAATAGTCGAAGCCCCAGACCTCATCAAGAAGCTGATCTCTTGTAAACACCCTGTTGGGATTGCTTGCAAGGTGATATATAAGTTCAAGTTCTTTAGGCGGTGTATCTATTTGTTCACCGTTCACTCTGAGTTCATAGTTGGTAAGATTTATAGTGATCTTATCATATGCGACCTCTTTTTTATGCGAGGTCCCCTCAGCAACAGGCATTTTATCGTTTACTCTTCTGAGAACTGCCTTTATTCTTGCAACGATCTCCTTCGTTTCAAACGGCTTTACTACATAGTCATCGGCGCCAAGCTCCAGACCGAGTACCTTATCAAATACTTCACCCTTTGCTGTAAGCATGATTATCGGACACTGAGATGTTTTTCTGATCTCACGGCATACCTGCCAGCCGTCAAAGACCGGGAGCATGATATCGAGCAGCACCAGATCCGGATGTTCGGTTCGGAATTTTGTAATTGCCTGACCGCCGTCATTTGCGATCACGACCTCAAAGCCTTCTTTTTCTATATAGAGTCTGAGCAGTTCACAAATATTTATATCATCGTCAACCACAAGTATTTTTCCCATTACCATTTTCATAACACCTTTCCATATCGTCTTGAATCAGCGGTCTGACCTACATCATCTCGCACCTCTTATACTATTACTCCAATTATAACACCTTTATTTTATTTTCACAATACTTTTTTCCCCCTGTTGCGTGACCGCAATGGAGGCACTGCGATTTGTCAACCGTCTTTGAATTTTTTGATTGTACCTGCGCCGGGCGGCTTCGCCGCCGTTGTGTGCGCAGCACCATCGTCGGCGGAGCCGACATGGAGAAATTACCTGACACTTTATTCTCATGTATGTTAATAGCTTAATTTAAGTTCCAGAAGCTACGCAGGAGAAACATTGACTCCGGCGGCACGCCGG
>CACZSM010000115.1 GCA_902783815.1 uncultured Ruminococcus sp. | reverse complement strand
TCCGAGTCTTGAAAGACCTGCTGCGGAGATCTTGTTAAGTGTCTGAATATTGAACATTTTAATCACCTTTTATAAAAATGTATTTAGTAACGGGATCAGCTATTTCTTGCCTCAAACTCGCCCATGAACTTAACGAGCTTTTCAACACCCTCAACAGGCATAGCATTATAGATAGAAGCTCTCATGCCGCCGACTGATCTGTGACCCTTGATATTAACGAAGTCATTTTCAGTAGCTTCCTTAACGAACTTAGCATCAAGCTCATCATTGCCTGTAATGAAAGGAACATTCATGAGAGAACGATCCTCAGGAACTACAGTACCCTTGAACATATTTGAGCTGTCGAGGAAGTTATAGAGTATAGCAGCCTTCTTTTCGTTGATCTCCTTCATTTTTTCAAGACCGCCGATATCGTTCTTTATCCATTCAAGAACGAGTTTAGCTATATAGATAGTATAGCAAGGCGGAGTATTGAACATAGAGCCGTTATCAGCATGGGTCTGGAAGTTAAGCATAGTCGGGCAGATATCCATAGCGTGACCGATAAGGTCATCACGGATTATAACGATAGTAAGACCTGCCGGAGCCATGTTCTTCTGAGCACCTGCATAGAGTATTCCGAACTTTGAAACATCTATCGGAGCAGAAAGAATACAGGATGATATATCAGCTACCAGCGGAACATCGCCTGTTTCCGGAATATCATGGTAAACTGTACCATAAATAGTATTATTCATACAGATGTAGAAATAGTCTGCATCCTTAGTGAAGGTAGATGGGTCAAGCTTTGGTATATATGAGAAGGTCTTATCCTTTGAAGAAGCAACTACATTAGCCTGAATATATCTTGCTGCCTCCTTCTGAGCCTTTACAGCCCACTGACCAGTAAGAACATAATCAGCCTTGCCGCTTTTTGTACCGAGGTTCATCGGGATAGCAGCAAACTGAGTAGAAGCGCCGCCCTGCAGGAAGAGGACCTTGTAATTATCCGGAATATTCATTACCTCACGGAGAAGTGCCTCAGCACCCTCGATAATACCGGCATAGATCTTTGAACGGTGTGACATTTCCATAACGGACTGACCGCTGCCCTGATAGTCAAGCATTTCAGCAGCTGCCTTTTCAAGAACTGACTGCGGCAGCATAGACGGACCAGCAGAAAAATTGTAAACTCTTTTCATTTTTATTTCCTCCATATACATTACTTAGTGTTGTCAACACAACAATGATACTCCACTATTATAATTCAAAATAATTTATAAGTCAATATCATGCAGGAAATTCAGATAAAGTACATTGAAAATTTTTAGAGCGCTTCTTATTATTTATATGAGATATAAAAATATTTTTGCAGAGTGATTGAAAATCAGGAAGGATTAAGATATAATGATAGTGTATGTTTTGCAGAAAAACAATTACAGGAAAGGGGAATAACAATGAATAATATGACACAGGCTCTGATTTTGCTGCTTGCAGGATTTCTTGTGGTCTTTGTCGTGCTGATATTGCTGATAATCGTCGTATCGCTGTACAGCAATATCATCTCCGGGATACAAAAGAAAAGACACAAAACTGCTGTCGAAGAACCAGAGGAAAAAATCTCAAAGCCAGGAAATCTTGCGCCGATCGTGAGAGAAGAACCCGATGATGACGAGATCCCGGATGAGATCATCGCCGTTATTGCTGCCGCTGTTGACGCTGTGTATGGCAGTAAGCCTCATAAGATCAAAACGGTGAAAAGATCCAGGACTTCACGCTCTGCCTGGGCAAGAGCTGGTCTTGCGGATAATACAAGACCGTTCTGAGATCGGACGATCATCTTACGAAAGGAAGTTAATTAATGGATATTTTAGTACAATTGTGGGATATTGTATGTCACCTGTTTCAGGAATCCGGACTCAGCAAGCTGTCATGGGAAAACTATGTAATGGTCGGAATTTCCTTTGTGCTGATGTACCTTGCAATAAAGAAACAGTTTGAACCTCTGCTGCTGCTGCCTATAGCTTTCGGAATGTGTCTTGTAAACCTGTTTCCGGGAATTATGGGTATGCCGGTAACCAACCTCGAAACCTATGAACAGATAGTTGCACAGAATCTTGACCCGGCTTCGTATTCAACTGTTGTCGTAAACGGCACTACCTATTACGAACATATTACCTACGGCGGCTTGTTCTACTATCTCTACCAGGGCGTAAAACTCGGCATATATCCGCCGCTGATATTCCTCGGAATAGGCTGTATGACTGACTTTGGCCCGCTTATCGCCAACCCCAAAAGCTTTATCCTCGGCGCTGCTGCTCAGATAGGTATTTTCCTTACTTTTATCATCGCTACAGCTCTTGGAATATTTACTCCGGCTGAGGCAGGCTCTATTGCTATAATCGGCGGCGCTGACGGCCCGACTGCTATCTATGTCACAACTCAGCTCGCTCCGCAGCTGCTCGGACCTATTGCAGTGGCGGCATATTCGTATATGGCTCTTGTTCCGATAATCCAGCCGCCTATCATGAGACTTCTTACAACTAAAAAAGAACGCAGCGTTGTAATGGGTCAGCTTCGTCCGGTATCAAAGTTAGAAAGAATCCTTTTCCCGATAATCGTTGTCGTTATCGTTGCTACGCTTCTTCCGGATGCTGCTCCTCTTGTTGGTATGCTTATGCTCGGCAACCTGTTCAAGGAAAGCGGAGTAGTTGAAAGAATAAACAAGACCGCTCAGAATGAACTTATGAATATTATTACGATATTCCTCGGAGTAACCGTCGGAGCAACTGCCTCCGGAAAGGTGTTCCTTACTATACAGACCGGCGGTATAATCGCATTGGGACTGTTTGCTTTCTGTCTTGCGACTGCCTGTGGAGTCATGTTCGGAAAGATCATGTACAAGGCAACAGGCGGAAAGGTCAATCCGCTTATCGGCTCGGCAGGAGTTTCCGCTGTACCAATGGCTGCCCGTATCTCACAAAAGGTCGGACAGGAAGAAAATCCCGGCAATTTCCTGCTTATGCACGCAATGGGACCGAATGTTGCAGGAGTTATCGGATCTGCGGTTGCAGCAGGCGTTCTTCTCAGCGTATTGAAGTAAGTCCGGAGAATGGCAAATGAGATACTGTACAAGGTGTAAAAGAATATATTTCAATAACGAAAACGGGCTGTGCCCTTTGTGCGGCAGACAGATGACGGATGACCCTAATATACTGTCACCTGTATATGTGCTGACAGCAAACGGATTTGAGCTTGAAAGGGTGCGTTCCGTTCTTGACAGCGAGGGCATTGCCTATACTGTCAATGAGGCAAGGCATGATGCCGGAATACAGATACTTAACTCTGCTCCTCCGGAAAACTGTGATGTCTATGTAACACTGAGCGAATATGAAAGAGCTGTGGAAACACTGAAAGGCTCCGGAGCAATAAGCGATGACATCCCCGAACCGGACGAGAAAGCAAAAGAACAGATAAACGAGGCAAAGAAAAAGGATCAGGAGGAACATCTTGATCCGAAGAAAGCCCGTAATATCAGGATATTCTCAGCAATAGCCTTTTTACTGATACTCGTAGGCGTTGTGTATCTCACGGATTTTATCATAGCGCTTGTCAGAAAATTATTCGGAATATAAAAAATAAAAGGGATCAGCGAAGTCAAATCCGCTGATCCTGTTTTTTTGTTCTGATGAAAGAACCTTTAAGAAGTTTTCTGTTTAGATATACCATGTATATAAGGAAACACTGATCAAATCCAGTGCCTGTATTGCGAAGACAGATTTTTCGTCAGATTGTGACAAATGAGCGCCGTAAACCTGACGGTTTTCAAGCGAATTTGGTGCAAGATGACGGAAAAGATGCAAGCAAGACAGGTACTGAGCCGTCAGGCGTGATTTATTCAGTGGTTCCT
>CACZSM010000114.1 GCA_902783815.1 uncultured Ruminococcus sp. | reverse complement strand
TTTTATGGCATTGGAAAATTACTTGGCTATGCCAAAACTGCGCCGGCATCGAAGATGCGTTGTGTGCATAGCACCATTGTCGGCGGACGCCGACATGGAGAAATGCCCTGACACTTTGACTATTATGTATGTTGATAACCATATTTGAGTTATTGAAGCCGCGTAGGAGAAACAATGACAGCGGCGGCACGCCGCCGGTGCCGTGAAAAAAGGTTAAAATACTGGACTTATGAAAAAAAATGTTGTATAATAGGGGTGTAAAAATGCAGTAAATATGTAATGCCAGTTGGTTTGTGAGGAGCTTCTATGAGAATAGGAATATCTACCGGCTGCCTCTATCCTTCAGATACGGGAAGGTCTTTGGATCTGCTGATGAATGAGGGGTTCAGAATTTTTGAGATTTTCTTCAATACCTTTTCTGAAATTGAGCCGGACTACCTGAATTTACTTTTTAATCGTGCCACACAATTTAATGCTGAAATATGCTCAGTACATCCGTTTACATCCTCGTTTGAGTCATTCCTGCTTTTTTCAGGCTACGAAAAACGATTCCTTGACGGTCTGGGATTTTATGAGATGTATTTCCGTACTGCAAAGCGTATAGGAGCAGATAAGGTCGTACTGCATGGCTTACAGGACTGCTTTGCCAGCGCAATAAGCGAGGAAGAGTATTTCAGAAGGTTTGCAATGCTTTCTGAAAGAGCCGGACAGTATGGTATAAAACTGCTTCAGGAAAATGTATATAAATTCAGATGCAATGATCCTGAATTTATAAAAAAGATGATAAAAAACATACCAAATCATGTCGGATTCGTGCTTGATGTAAAACAGGCACTTATGGCAGGCATTGAACCGTCTGAGATGGCTTTGCTCATGGGTGAAAGGCTCAGACATATACATATCAGTGACCGGGATGAAAATGGGAAATGTGTTCTTCCTGGGAAAGGCTGTGCCGATCTTGCCGGGTTTATTAGAACACTGGAAAGTATCGGATATAATGGTGATATAATTATAGAGGTGTACCGCAGCAGCTTCGGAAGTATCGGAGAACTGTGGGATTCGTATTGCTGGCTGAAGGAGATTAACGGGAGGTGTTCTAAATGAAGTGTCCGTACTGCGGATGGGAGGACAGTAAGGTAGTTGATTCAAGACCTGCCGATGACGGCGAACGCATAAGAAGAAGAAGAGAATGTTTTAAATGCGGAAAGCGTTTCACTACCTACGAAATGATCGAGATGGTACCGATAATAGTAATAAAAAAGGATAATTCAAGAGAACCTTTTAACAGGGAAAAGCTGACTACCGGTCTGCTCAGGGCTTGTGAGAAAAGACCTGTATCAATTGAGCAGATCGAAGCCGTGATAGATAAGGTCGAGTCAAAGATATGCAGCGGTAATCAGAGAGAGGTCACATCCGCCCGTGTGGGAGAATATACTCTTGAATACCTTAAATCTCTTGATGAAGTAGCTTATGTAAGGTTTGCATCTGTATATAAGGAGTTCAAGGATATAAATTCGTTTATGTCGGAGCTTGAAAAACTTATAAGGGAAAAATAATGGTGATTTGCTATGATAATTGACAGTCATGTACATATAGGCAAATTTTTTATGTTTGATATGAAAAAAGAAGATGTGCTGTATTCGATGGAAAGATATGGCATTTCATACAGTATAGTTTCGGATATTCGCGCAGCTGAGTTCAGTCATGATCTACAGTTAGTTCCGCAGGAGTTCCAAGTGCCTCAGATAAAGTGTGCTGAAAGCGTTATTGAATTTGCAAAGGAGCATCCTGATAAGATAGGTGCTTCCGTATGGGTGAAGCCATACGGAGAAAAGGCTGATGAGCAGCTGTATGAGCTTATCAGGGAAAACAGACAGTATATAAAAGCGATGAAGGTTCACCCGTATCATTCAACAGTACCGTTTGATTCAAAAATAATGGAGCCATATATGGATATTGCGGAGCATTTCGGACTTACGGTAGTAACACATACCGGTGGTTCAGATGCAGCGTCATGTGTAAGGGTATATAATATGGCAAAGCGCAGGAAGAATATAAATTTCGTAATGGTACATATGGGACTGGGAACAGACAATTCTGAAGCAGAAGATCTGATCGGAAGGCTTTATAACCTTTATGGAGATACAACTTGGGTACCGATGGAAAATGTAGTACGCTTTATAAAGCGCAACGGCGAGAATAAGCTGATTTTTGGCAGTGATAACCCTATAGACGGCAAGGATACATACCTTTGTAACCGTACAGGTGACAGATCTATCTATCAGGATTATTTTCACAAGCTGCCGGATCTTATTCCCTATAACGCATATGAAAAGCTGATGTATAAAAATTCGGAAAGACTGTTTGGCATCAGTCTGCACTAATTCAACAAAAAGGAAAAGGATAAAAGTAATATGAAATACAGGTTTATTTCTGACAGTCATACGCACAGTGAATGTTCCTTTGACGGCAGCGACAGCATTTCTATGATGTGTGAACACGCAATGGAAATGGGACTATATTCCATCACAGTAACGGATCACTGTGAATGTAATGAGTATTATCAGAATAATGTCCGATGTGATATAGAGAGGTCTGTAACGGGGATATCAAAGGCAAGGGCAATGTATCTTGACAAGCTGAAAATATACAAGGGTATAGAGCTTGGTCAGCCGACACAGGATGTACAGGCTGCTCAGGATGTTCTGTCACTGACAGATTATGATTTTGTACTTGGCTCTCTGCATAACCTGAAAAACGAGAGGGATTTCTATTTTCTTGACTATACGGATGAAAATGTCCCGGAGCTGCTCGACAGGTACTTTGATGAGCTTCTGGAGCTTGCGGAGCAGGATCTTTTTGATTCTCTTGCGCATTTTGATTATCCGTTCAGGTATATAATAGGCAATGCCAAGATAATTCCTGACAGAAAAAAGTATCTTGAAAAAACGGATGCCGTACTTAAAGTTCTGATACGGAACAATAAGGCGATAGAGATAAATACATCAGGACTGCGCCAGGAGATAAGACGCACACTTCCGGATATCGGGATCATAAATCGGTACCGGGAGCTTGGAGGAAAATATGTCACCCTCGGTTCAGACGCTCATCGGTGGGGAGATATCGGTTCAGGAATTGAAAACGGACTTGATATGCTTTTGAAGTGTGGATTCACTCATTTTACAGTTTATGAAAAAAGAAGTCCTATTTTATTGCCGATATATTGACATACGCCACTAAAAAATGGTAAAATTATAATTACCGTATGCGCATAACGGAACACAGCCGACACCTCAGCAAAGGACAATGAAGGGTAAGTCCTGAAGCAAAGGGTGCCGGCTGTTTTTTTATTTTTGTAGTCATGCCTGACGGTTCAATAATTCCTTTATTTTAAGAGATGTCATTTTTCCACTGCTGTCCGCCGTAAGCGTATAGGAGTATTTTTCATTTTTTCCTTCACAAGTATAATTGCCGTCGGGCTGGGGAGAAAGCACATTCTTGTTTATATCCTTACGCAGTATGCCCGTTACTTCCCTTACAAGCTCCGGAAGAGAATCCTTTGGCAGCGACAATCCCTCAAACCTTCCGAGAAGGCTTCCGCGAGAGACTGTCACCTCGCCGCCGGATATGCGTACAGTCAGTCCTTTCAGTGTCTCAGGAGCCTTTACAGTTACTGAATCCACTGCATCACTCAGGTGTATCATGGTACACTGATAGTTTACATTGCCCCTCTGCACAGATATTTCAGTCTCAGCCGGAATACTCAGTTCAGGTACCTGTGGGGAAATAGTACATCCTGTTGTTAGGATAAGCGCAGCCGCTGCAGCCGTTATAAAAAGTTTTTTCAAGCAATAGTACCCCCTATGAAGTTTGTGTCAGAGATCAAAGGCAAAAAGGCAAAGGCAAAATTTTTTCCTGCGCGGCTTCAGTAACATACATAATTTATGGATCAGTCGGAAAATATATATTTCAATTCTTCTATGATATCTCTTGGCAGCATTGCCCTTGCAGAATACTTCTTGGCGCATCTGTCACCTGCAAGACCGTGATAGTAAACAGCATTGATAGCTGCTTCATCATGGCTCATGCCTTGCGCAAGGAACGATGCAAGTATTCCTGCAAGCACATCTCCGCTGCCGCCTCTTGCCATGCCATTATTGCCTGTCAGGTTTACATATACATTACCGTCCGGAAGTGCAATTATCGTATCAGCGCCTTTAAGCACTACCGTTACGCCGTAATCCATTGCAAAATTCTGTGCTGTCCTGCATCTGTCTGTCTGGACCTTTAGCGCTGTAGTACCGACAAGTCTTGCCATTTCTCCCGGATGTGGAGTTAGTATGACCGGAACCATTGCAGTCCTCAATATATCTATATTATCAACGATCGAATTTATGCCATCCGCATCCAGAACTATTGGTTTTGTAGATGATGATATGATATTCGATACAAGCCGTTTTGTATCGTCATTCGTTCCAAGACCGCATCCGATCAGAACTGCACTTGCCCTTTCCATTATCTCAAACTGAATCGTAGATCCTTCGTCTGCACTCAATGTACCCTGATCGTTCTCTTCAAGCGGCATGAATACAGCCTCTGTCAGAGCATTTGCCGTTATGGGATATATTGACTTCGGTACAGCACATTTCAGTATTCCTACGCCGCTTCTCAGCGCTGCCATTCCGGACATCACAGCTGCTCCTGCCATGCCGTAGCTGCCGCATACGGAAAGCAAAGTACCGTTTGTACCCTTGTGTGCAGACCTGTTTCTGCTGCGCAGGGGATGCCTTGCTAAGAATTCATCAGTAGTTACCATAGCATATGTAAACTGCTGTACGATAGAATCAGGTATGCCGATATCTGCAACAGTTATCTTTCCGCAGAAATCTATTGACGGATAAAGAACATGGAGTGGTTTCATAGCTGTAAATGTGACGGTATAGTGAGCGCTGAAGCAGCCGCCGGGAATCTCACCGGTATCGCAGATTATTCCGCTTGGGATATCGACTGCTATTCTTACAGCGTGATCGTTAAAATTAGCAAGCTGAACGATCTCAAGGCTGCTTGGGTCAAGGCACTCCTTGAATCCGATACCATATATAGCGTCAATTATCATATCGGAATTCTGTATAGTTTCAACTGACTCATTATAATTATCGTAGAACCTAAAAATATTGACTTTATCCGGCACAAGATTATAATTCAGCTTAGCGAGGTCTGTTTCAGGCTCGTCATTAGCTATTATTACATTGACATCAAACATATACGACAGGAATCTTGCAATAACAAAGCCATCTCCGCCATTATTGCCCTTACCGCACAGGACTGTTATAGTTCTCAGCTTTTTTTCAGCTACGATTTTAGTCGCAAGATCAGCTACCGCTGCACCAGCTTTTTCCATTAGTGTAGCCAGAGATCCGCCAGCCCGTACAGCGGCTTTTTCAATATTTACCATTTCCTTGCTTTCAAATACTCTCATATATAATTCCTCCGAACAAGTAAAGTACTTTTATGTATTATCATTTTATCACTTTTTCTCTCCAACTTCAATACATTTCTCACTTAGCCCATGGAATTCAACTTTCTTTAAAAGAAAAAATAGCCAACAAAAAGGGAAAAGTTTCGGTCAAGCCTTTTCAAAGGCTTGTGGGGGTCCAGTGGGGCGCGGGTCTCCAGTGGAGACCCGCGGTCTCGCCTGCCGGCTCGGTCGGCGCTTCTCA
>CACZSM010000113.1 GCA_902783815.1 uncultured Ruminococcus sp. | reverse complement strand
TGATATAAAAGATTGGAAAATTTCATTAAAATACTTGCAAAATGTTTGCAAAAATGTTAAAATATTTGATACGATATGTAGCGCAACTAATGACAGACAGACTGAGGCACAACAATTGGCTTCTGAATCCGATCTGATGATAGTGATAGGCGGCAGACACAGCTCTAATACCAGTAAACTCTACCATATATGTAAAAAAAGCTGCTCTCAGACCTACCTTATCGAATCGGCAGATGAACTGCCCTCCCCCGAAGTAAGGAATGCTCATAAGATTGGCGTTACAGCCGGCGCTTCAACACCGGCAAGCATTATAAAGGAGGCACTAGCTACTATGGCTGAAGAAATCAAAAATCCTGAAGAAAGCAAAGCTGAAAACTTTGAGGAGCTCCTCGAGGAGTCTTTCAAAAATTATAATACAAATGGAAGGGTTCAAGGTGTTGTTGTTGGCATAACTCCCACTGAGGTTCGTGTTGATGTAGGCAGAAAGCAGACCGGAATCGTTCCGCTCAGCGAGCTTTCAAATGACCCGAATGCAACAACTGAGTCTCTCGTTAAGGAGGGCGATGTGCTTGATCTGATCATTATGAAAACTAATGACCAGGAGGGTACTATCCTCCTCTCAAAAAAGCTCCTCGACTCTCAGAAGGGCTGGGATGAGATCAATGACGCTTTTGAAAACAAAACCGTTCTCCACGGCGTTGTTACTGATGTTATCAAGGGCGGCGTTCTCGTTCTTACAAACGGTATTAAAGTATTTATCCCCGCTTCTCAGGCAACCGCTACAAGAGGTGAGCCTCTTGAGGATCTGCTGAGAAAGGAAGTTGACTTCCGTATTATCGAAACATCAGGCAAGGACCGCAGAAGAAGAGCTGTCGGCTCTATCCGCTCCGTTCTTAATGATGAGAAAAAGAAAAAGGAAGAAGAGTTCTGGGCTACCGCTGAGGTCGGTAAGGTCTATAACGGCGTTGTTAAATCCCTTACTTCCTACGGCGCTTTCGTCGATATCGGCGGCATTGACGGTATGGTACATATCTCTGAACTTAGCTGGAACAGAATAAAGCATCCGTCAGAAGTAGTAAACCCTGGCGATGAGGTTGAAGTCTATATCAAGGCTCTCGATCAGGAAAAGGGTAAAATATCTCTCGGCTATAAGAAGGCTGAGGACGATCCATGGGAGATCCTTAAGAATCAGTATCCTGTCGGAACAGTATGCGAGGTAGAGATCGTTGGACTTACTCAGTTCGGCGCATTTGCAAATATACTTCCGGGTATTGACGGTCTTATCCATGTGTCACAGATCTCTAATGAGAGAGTTGAAAAGCCTGAGGATGTTCTTAAAAAGGGTCAGAAGGTCACAGTTAAGATCACCGCTGTTGACCTCGAAAAGAAACGCATCAGTCTTTCTATGAAGGCTGCTCTTGATGATGCAGCTGATTCAGATGAAAATGCTGAGGACGGCGAATAATTAACAAATCAGTTCAGGCATCTCCTTATAAAGAGGTGCCTGAATATTTTTAAACGGGGATGACTTAAATGTATGAGGAAATAAAGGAAAAAGCAAGGGCTGCCGTTCTGGAGGTACTGGAACAGGCAAAACTCGGACGCGGAGATGTTTTTGTTGTTGGATGCTCGTCAAGTACAGTGTGTGGCGAGGGCTACGGCAAAGCATCAAGTATGGAAATTGCTCAGGCACTCTTTGACGGAATTTATCCGGAACTGCAAAGCAGAGGTATCTTTCTGGCAGCACAGTGCTGTGAGCATCTGAACAGGGCTATTATCGTGTCAAGGGATGTCTCCGACAAACAGGGTATCGACAGGGTAAATGTCGTCCCTCAGCCAAAGGCTGGAGGCTCCTTTGCTACAATTACATATGCTTCAATAAATAATGCAGTGGCTGTTGAACATATCAGAGCTGATGCAGGTATGGATATCGGCGGAGTGCTTATCGGTATGCACCTCAAAGAAGTAGCTGTTCCGCTTAATCTGAAAAATAATATGATCGGCTTGGCTCATATCACCGCCGCAAGAACAAGACCTAAGTTTATCGGCGGAGAAAGAGCACATTATGATGATGAACTGAAATAAAAGAGGTGTCAGAATGGGATATAAAGAGGAATTTATTGAAATATATAACGAGAATATTAAACGCGACGGAAATCAGAATCTGCTGGAATGGCTGCAAAAAACTGACTTCTTTACAACTCCTGCAAGTACAAAATTTCATGGAGCCTGTGAAAGCGGCCTCGTTATGCACAGTATAAGCGTTTATAAAACTATGATGGAAAAACACTTTGATCCCGAAACTGACAATGCGGAAAGCTTTGCAATTTGCGCTCTGCTGCATGATCTCTGTAAGGCTCAGTTCTATAAAACAGCTATGAGAAATGTGAAAAATGAACAGACGGGTCAATGGGAAAAGAAACCTTATTATACCGTTGATGATGCCTTTCCATTCGGTCACGGCGAAAAATCAGTATTTCTTATCGAGAGATTCATGAGATTGAAACCAGCTGAGGCAATAGCTATAAGATGGCATATGGGAGGATTCGATGAGGCAGCTAAAGGCGGCAGCTTTGCAATAAGTCATGCTTATGAAAAATATCCCCTTGCTGTTAAACTGCATCTCGCTGACCTTGAATCTACTTACCTGAGAGAAAAGGGTTTTTCTGAGGTAGTGAAATAACATATGAAAAAAAATATTAAAAAATTTATCCAGACTCCAGGGTTTCCTATCGGCGTTTTACTGCTGTATGCCGCACTTACTCTGAGCGGCTTATTCCTGCATGAAAACCGTATGGACGAAACTCAGGCATGGTGTATCGTCAGGGATAATGACATTATCGGTATTTTTGACGCTCTGCGCTCTGAGGGACATCCCCCTCTCTGGTATATGATACTCTATCCGGTGGTTAAGCTGAATCTGCCGATCATCTCTATGGCTCTGATAAGCTGGGCTTTCTCATTCGTGTCCGCTGCTTTGATAATGTATAAATCTCCCTTCGGAATCATTATGAAAACAATTATCGTATTTTCCGGCGGCTTTATTTATCATCTGTCTATAGTATCAAGATCCTACAGCTTGATAATCCTCATCCTCTGCCTCATCGCTATTATCTATCCCGACAGGAAAAAACATCCTCTGATTTTCGGTCTCCTCGTTGGACTGCTTGCAATTACTCATGTTATTATGTGCGGTCTGGTGGGTATTATCGGAATATATATGTTGATCGACCTCTTTAAGGATTGGCGGAAAAATAAGACTGTAAAAAATATCCTTAATTTATCCGGTCTGCTGATAGCAGGAATGGGTGTGCTGCTGCTTGTGCTGCCTCTGAGGATGTCTATGGAAAGTAATTACAATATATCGGACGACCCACTGACTTGGGAAGTCCTGCCGGAAAGACTGTACAATTGCTTTGTGTGCGTCGGAAAATATCTTGTAAAGCTCAGACAGATATCCTCCCTGGACTGGATAGCTGGCGTCTTTACTTCAGCAGTTATTATTGCTGCTTTGTTTATGATGCGCAGATATCCTAAGGCTTTGATATCAACTTTGGTATTCTCATTCTTCTTCTTCCTTACTACACAATTGATTTATACCTTCTTCATTCCGCCAAGAGCTTTTATTTATGTCTATACGCTTATTATCATTTATTGGTCTGCAAAAAACAGCTCTGACCCCATAAGCTGCGATCTTAAAATTGATGATGATAAATTAAGCTCCCCACTGCTTAAAAAACTGATAGGAGTATTTATCAATATAGATAAAAAATATGAGCGCAGCATTAAAGCAATCTTCTGTTTATTGTGCATTATGTCGTATCCGTCAGGATATATGACCCTCATAAGGGACTATGGCAGCAGCTTGTCAGCAGCCAAAGCACTTACCGCATTTGTAAGGGAAAATATCAGAACTGATGAGTCTGTTTTTATTGTTATGAACAGATCCTCCGTCTATAGCGCTGAAATGCCTGAACTAAAACTTTATGACCCCTTCTTTAACAGGTATGTAACCTATGACTACAACGATCTTGATGAAGCAACAAGAATTGCAAATAATAAGGGACCTCATGAGGAACTCAAAGCATATAAGCATATATATCAAATTACGGAAAGTAATATATACTATAATGAAAAAAAATCAGAAAAACAAATAGTCAAGCATGATGTGATATTTGAAAATGACTTTAAAGGCGAATTTTTTGATTATTATTGTCATGTTGAGTTATTTGAGTTGACACAGGCTGAAAAGGATGCGCTTATCAAAAGTGAATAGAGTGTGTGCAGTGCCATTGTCAGCACAGGTAGAGTGTGGAATGTGGAGTGTGGAGTGTGGAGTTTTTGAATCCTCCCTCCGACTCGCTTCGCTCGCCACCTCCCTCATCGAGGGAGGCAAAGTCCCCCTCGGCGAGGGCGCGGGTCTCCAGTGGAGACCTCTCAGCCGCAGGCTGAGAAGCGCCGACCGAGCCGGCAGGCGAGACGATGTCAGCGTAG
>CACZSM010000112.1 GCA_902783815.1 uncultured Ruminococcus sp. | reverse complement strand
GCGGAGGAATATGACGAATCAGCAGAAATGCCGCCCGAGGAATATGCAGATAGTTCAGATGATACTCCTGCGGAGGAATATGACGAATCAGCAGAAATGCCGCCCGAGGAATATGCAGATAGTTCGGATGATATTCCGGCGGAGGAATATGAAGATGTACCCGGTGATGTTCAGCCTGATGCTATTCCAGGTGAACTCGGAAACTTCGTCGATGACAGTGATTTTGAAGAATTGATAAAGCAGGATTATCCTGAATTCTATGAGTCAGGAAATTTCTATGTTCAAGGTATAAATGAATATGGATATGAGGGAACCTGCGGTCCGACTTCACAGGCAAATGCTGTAAATACAGTTTTGGGTACAAATGAGCTGACAGAAAATAAAGTACTGACGCTTGCTGTTGATAATGGGCTTTGTGAAACAAAAAGCCTTGACCCGGAAAAAAACGGCGCAACAACAACAGAGGACTTTATGAAGCTGTATGATAATGTAAATGATGCAATTGGCGGAAAGCTGAATATTGAATGCTTTGATTATGATAAGGCTCTTTCGGTTGATGAAATGGCGGATAAGCTTGATGAAGGTGCAGTTCTGAACATAGCAGTTGATTCTGCAACTCTTTGGGATGAGAATAATCACATACCTGGAATGCTGTCTGAGGATGTATGTACTGACCACTGGATCACTGTTACAGGGGTTGAAAGGGATGCTGATGGGGCAGTGATCGGATTCAATATCATAGATTCTGGCGGAGGCGAAAACTATGCTGATGTTGAAAAATATGAGCGTATGTGTTTTGGCGAAGAAGGGAGAAAAATGACAGATCCGACCTGTATAGTAGTATCAAAAAATGATTCTGTTGATGCAGGTAAAAACAAATGATACGATAAACAGTATTTTTGAGTATTCAGGAGGTATTTATGGAACAAGCAATGAATGTTCGTGAGATAATGAAAAGGTTTTCTGTTTCTGCACTTGGAGGCAAAAAAATTCCTCACGGAGTTTCAAACCCTGTGTTCAGAAAAAATGAAAACAATGAATATGAAGCGTGTGCATTTATATATCTGTATCAGGCGAAGGAACTGAAAGAAAAGAATATCAGACGCCCATCAAAATGGATGACTATGAATGTCAGGACAGGAGATATTGTGGAATATGATTGCTCCGCAAAGGATTTCTCTTCGGCAGCAGCTGATTTGATGTGCGATCTTCGCGCTGAGGAAGATACAGCTTTCTCCGCTGAATATAAAAAACAGACGCTTGCAATATTTGATCTTATCCTGAAAAAATATCTTGTTACCGGTATTTTTGATAAGGAACTGAATGATGCTTATATGTATATGATGCTGCGGATGGTGTCAGTTGGGTTCAAGCAGTTTTATATTGATCTTGATCTTGTATAATACCTGAATCCGTGAAATTCAAATTGCAAAATAAGGCTGAAAGACTGATAAACACTGCTTTTTCAGCAAAAACTTTGGTGATTGGATTTGCACCAGGTGGATGTGGAAAATCATATATGGGGTTCTCTGAAAACCGTGACACGAATAAGTTTGCATCTGTAAATTTTTTCGTAGGCAAGGCGTGAAGGAGGTTTTCAGAGGTTCCTATATGATAAAATGCCTGAAACACTGGATTTCAAGCATTTTTATACAATCAGGTTTCACGGATTCAGGTAATAAAAAACTATAAAAAGGGGGAATATGTGAATGACTGAAGAAGAAGTTCAGGAATATAACCGATTGTTGAATGAGTACAATAGTCTTGTTTCAGAAAACCAGATGCTGAGTGCGGAACTGGAAAATGGACTTCAAAATTGCGAGATACTGACAAATAATATTAGTCAGGTCGGAAACCATGCAACCTCCAGGGTTCATTTTCTTGCAGATGAGGTATCAGATGCTGATGATATCATAACGAAGCTTTTTGATCTTCTCACAGATGTTACAGAACATTATTTTCTGTTCAAAAATCTTTCTGAAGCATCAAAGATGATGACAAAGTATAATGATGAGTATTATACGAAGTTTGCTTTTTATCATGAACTGCGAAGGATAACGCTCGGATTTGTCATAGGTCTGGATGCACACATAGTATCGGATAAATCAATGAGGAAAAAGGTTGAAAAGGTTTATCTTAAAAATACAGACTATTGGCTCGCATATGCAGCGATGTCCGTAATGCTTTGGGCAAGCGATGAGCAGGAGGCTGCATACAGGGCAATGAATCGTGCCATGATGATGGATGCGTATAAAAGCTGTGTTTTTTATATGCTGATAAATCTGCGTTTTGGCAGGGTAGATGTTGCGAGAAACTGGTATATAACACTGCTTGAAAAATCCGATGCGAATAATCTTGGCGAGGAATGGCAGCATGTGCTTCATGCCTATCTTGTTGGTGCAATGAGAAATGATAAGGCACTTACAGATATGGCAACTAAATATTTTAATGATATGATGGCTCAGACAGAAGTAACATCAGTTGATTTCAGTAAAAAGGTCGTCAATAAAGGCTATACTTTTGCTCAGAATTATATTACTGTTACTTCCGAGCAGTATCCGACATTAAAGGAAACTTGTCCGGAATACAAGGAGATGCTTGAACTGCTGAGTGATATGGAAAAAATAGCGGTTCTGGCAAAATACTTTGATGATATTTATCAGATAGAAGAAGATAAGGGTGAAAACCTTCACGAACAGATCGAAAACATTCTTTACAACCTTATTAATGACTATGATGATGAGGAATTCAAGGTAGTAAAAGCATTAAAATATAATGAAGCTATTATAGCAGCAAAAGGAAACACCAGTAAGGCAAGTGCAAAGTATAATGAACTTTACGGTGATTTAGGTGTTAAAAAGACATTCGGAGATCTCCTGCTTGGATGGGCTCTTTCTGAGGATCCGAGGAAGACGGATATCATGGTAAAGAAATTTGCCCTCAGATATCTGAAAGACAGAATACAGTCTGGCATGGTCAAATATTTTGAGGATAGGTTTGAAACTCTGAAAGAGAAGTATAAGCTGGTAATCTCAGTAACATCAGAAGTGCCGCCGTATGAAGCGGAGTGCGATGAAAATACTGTTGATCAGACTATAGTAGATATGGACAGGGAGTTCGATAAACGAAAGATAAAGTTTGTTATGAGCGACAAACTAATGAAGGTATTTCTTATAATGCTTGTGGCAGCAGTTATTATACTCGCTGTGGCAGGACTTACCATAGGATCAGAAGTATTCCCTGTATTGCTGACACTTGGTATCGTGCTTGGAGTAGTCAGTGGATTCCTTGTATGGAGACGCTGGGTCGATAAGGTGCAGATGCTTAGGGAATACTGCCGACTGTCTGTATTAAAGCTGAAAAGTGCAGTTGATGAATTGGCTGCATGGAGAACGCTTGTACATAGAGGCTTTGGTACTATAGAAGATCTGAAAAGCTCAATTGATAAGTTCTGATGATGGAGGTATAAAAGAATGTCTAATGTAAGTAATGCTATTTACAATCTGAACAATTCGGTAGAGTCCTTTGAATCTCAGGTGAATGTTCATGTAAACAATGTTGACACTTCTACAAAAAGGGTTCAGGATGTTGCCGAAAATGTATATAATAGAGTTGAGCAGTTCCGACAGGATATCATGCACGGCGAAGAGAAACAGATCGCACATGAGAATATCATGCGTCTGGATCAGGTCATAAAAGAGCAGTTCGGAAATTACGATGCTATCCGTAAGACTATAATAGGTATAGTCAGAGATTTTGACATTAACCTTGTACGAAACACTACAATTGAAGAATTGTCAGAGGAATTGTGGATAACAAGTTCAAGATACTGGCTTTCATATGCACTTCTTGCTGTAACAGCATGGGTAAACAACTATCCGGAGGTCGCAAAAAATGCTCTTGCGGAAAGTGCGAGAAAAGATAAGATAAAGACATCGCTCTTTTTCTGCCTTCTTAATCTGAGATTTGACAGGATACAGACAGCAAGGGAATGGTTCAAGGCTTATTGTCACACACTGAATCCTGTTATGCTGCAGCAGGAAACAGCCGTAATGATACAGGCATTTATGGGAGGTATCTTTGGCAAGGATAAACAGCTTGAACACGAAGTGGCTTCTATTCTGAATGAATGGATAAAGATAATATCTGAGGATGCAGAAATATGTCAGGAGCTTGTAAACAGGTATGAGGCTTATTTTGAAAACAGTCCGATAAAAACAAAAAGCGGTTATGAAATGATACAGGCGTTCTGCACTAATGCAGATGAAGTTGAAAAGAGTTTTGCTGAAGTATCAAAGTATGACAAGTTTATACAGTTGATGGATGAGCTGAATGTTGATGAGCAAGTTCAGACAGAGGAAAACTATAAAAGCCGTGTTGATGCTGTTCTGAACAGCCTTATCACAAATTACGACGAGGAAGAAAGAGAGCTTAAGGAAGAACAGCAGTATTACAGGCTCATTATTGATAATGAGGGTGATACGGCAAAGGCTGAGGTTCAGTATGAAGAAATACAGAGCCTTAGAAAAGAAGGCTTCAATATAGGTAAGCAGATGATCGACTGGGCTGTTTATTCTGATGATGGGCAGACAAATGTACAGGTAAGAAAGTTCGGTCTGAGAAATACAAGAGAATGGTTCAAGAGTGCCCTTGAAAACTGGACCATAAAGGTCAGAGAAAGATGTCCGTTGCAGTATAATCTTAGTATTGATGAATGGAGCTCCACAAGCAATGGAAGAGATCTCGATGAACAGAGAACTGCTTTGCAGAACTATTTTGAAAATAATAAATTCAAACTTATCTGCGTAAATACATTCAATATCGTACTGCTTATCATATTCTTTATATCGCTGATAGTTACAGTGGCTTCAGTGATAAAACTGGTTGAATCCGGCTTTAATTTTGTTTTGATAGTTGGAATCGTGCTTATGCTGGCTTCCGCAGGAGCTCTTGCATACAGAATTATCGATGGTAAAAAGAAATTCAAGGTAAGAGTCGAAACGGCTGTATATAATCTTGAAGGCACGATCGCACAGATCGTTGAGTTCCAGAGATTCTTTACGGAGAATATACGCAAGAAGGACGATGTTATCTCAAAACTGAACTTTATATAATATAAAGCCGAAAAAAGATACTTTACGGAAATACGGCAGAACAGATGGAAACGAGGTTTATTCTTGATCTCAAAAAGGTATTTATCGGATGTTCAGACCGATACCGGTTTTGTCGTGTTTTCTTGAATACTTTGTGGAATAAGGCATGGCATTCAAGGCTTTTTTCTGGATTATGGAAAAACTTAAGGATCAAAAGCTAATGCGGCCGATAGATATGAACGATATCAGATGGATAAAAAAATAAAAAGGAGTAATTGATATGGCTACACCTAATAATGACGATCTGGATTTTGCAGCAATGATGCAGGATAAGCTCAGGGATAACTACGGCGAGGATGCTGTCGATACAAGCGACAGAGCCTCAGATGAGAGATTGAAGGAAATGAATAAAAAGCTTCCTTCGTGGAATCTTGAACCGCCGCTTAAATTCCTGAAATGAGCAGTGAGGAATTAAAAATACCTACCTGCTATGCTGAATGGCTGGAATGGTTCGATCTGCTCCAGACAAAGAAGGTAGATCTGGAAAAACTGCAGCAGCTCAGGAAAGGCTGCTGTACAGATTCTGGTGCTACGATTGAATATTTTGAAAATCAGCTTATTAAGACGGAAAATATCCTGCTTAAAAATTTTCTCAGAGAATTCGGAAAAACACTTGAGATGTATCTGTCATATTGTGAATATGACAGAATATACGAACCTTTCCGTCTGCTTGCAAAGCAGTTTTCAGCTTGCCTGTTTTTTGAAGAACTTCGGTTCATGAGCATTGAATTTCGCATGAGTCTCAGAGATTCCGTAATAGCGAATGCAAGAGATCACTGGAAAAAAGCTATAAAAAGTATATACACATCCTGCATGGAATCCGGAAGTGTGATCCTTGAGGATCAGTTGTATATGATAAAAAAAATCCGCTTGTTCGGAGATAGTGAGAAAAAAAGCTATGAGTAATTATAAAGACACAATGAAGGAAGTAAAAAACTACATATATGCCAGAACTCCGTTGATAATAATACAGTCCTCGGAGCGGGAAAGAGTCGAAAAGATGCTTACCACGATATGCAAGGAAATC
>CACZSM010000111.1 GCA_902783815.1 uncultured Ruminococcus sp. | reverse complement strand
AATTTAAAAGATTTGATACCAAAGGTCGAATATTTTACTTTTAAATACTTGGTGCTTTCAGATCCTGGCGGAGGAAAGACTACCCTTCTAAAGCATATTGCTTCAATATGTATCTTTCCAGATGAGTACGTACATAATTCAGGCTTTACAGAGAGAAATATGTTTCCCATTTGGATTAGATGCAGGGATATAAAGAATCAAAATTTCACTATTTGGGGAGAAATACAAAATATACCAATTTTGGGTGAATGGTCTTCTGATAACAGCTATACAGAAGCTTTTACTAATCTTGTTAAATATCACCTTGCAAACGGTACCGCACTTCTGCTGATAGATGGTCTTGATGAAATTGGTAGCGACGATGGACGAAAAAGCTTTGTTGAACACCTGAAAAATTTTATTAACAGCAATCCAAAAGTAAACGTGATAATTACATCACGTGAAAAAGGTTTCTCCGTAGTTACTGACCATGCTTTCAATGATTTTCGAACATTCAGAATTGCAGATTTGAATGATGATGAAATAAAAAAATTGTGTCACAACTGGTTCTCCTTAGTATATGGAAATAGTGAAGATGTTATGAAAGACAGAGAAAAACTTACCGACAAAATTATAAACGATGAACGTTTAAAGCGTCTTGCAAAAAATCCTCTCATGCTTACAACTCTTTTATTGATTGATCGGCGTACGGGTAGTTTACCTAATAAACGTGCAGGACTTTACTCTGAAGCAACAAAGGTTTTGCTTGAAACATGGAATTCTGCTTATCACCAAACAAATATAGATCTTGAAGAAGCCAAGTACCAGCTTGCCTATGTTGCATTTCAAATGATATCAAATTATGAAAAATATAATAACAAAATAAATAAAAGTGAATTAATACGATTGCTGAGAAATGTCCGTTTAGAATGTTCAAATCTTGTTTCGGGAAATGTTGGCAAAATAAGTGATGTAATAGATGTCGTTCAACGTCGAAGTGCACTGCTTATTCAGACAGGATCAGAACAGTTTGAAGACGGTCATATAGAGCCTATTTATGAATTTCAGCACCTGACATTTGAGGAATATCTTGCAGCTTATGCTGTTACTGAAAGATGTTTTCCAGGAGCAAACAAATACAACAGAAGTGAAATTTTAGAGAAATATCTTTCAAACCCAAACATGAAAGAGGTTATTCTTCTGACTGCCGCTATCAGTCCAGAATGTGCTAAAAATCTTACTGAAACCATACTGAAAAAGTTGTCTGACGAAGTAAGAACTTTTATAAATCTTGAACTTCAAACGCTCCTTCTTCAATTTGTCGCAGATGAGGTTTCTTTATCACCAGAATATATTAATAATATATTTGATAGATGTCTTACTTATCCTTATGATATTTATTCCCATATCGAAATACTTCAACAAATAATTTCAGGAAAGTTCAAAAAAAATCTCGAAACTTTCCTTGTAAAATATGATGAGAAACATTATAATGGATATGATAATTGTGCTTCCATTGTACCACTATTATCAGGTGAAATTGGAGATTTTATAGACTATTTTTCTCAATACTGTCATGCGGAGGATGACAAACAACGTGCAAAAGCTTTTTCAGTACTTCACAACAAACTTGTTTGTCAAAAAGTTGATCGTAAAGTTTATTTTAATAAAGACAAATGGAAATACTTAACAAAGTCTTGCATCAATGCATTAGAAGATAACAATATTTACATAAAATCTATGGCATTTCAAATATTAAGTTTAGGAAAATTTGTTATTGTTTCCAATGAAATACAGAAATATCTTGATAATCTTGCATATTTTATTATGCAAGACCATGGGATTCCACCTACAGTCAGCTTTTATAAATTCAAGGTGTTCGATACAAATACTGTTATCAGAGGAAATATTACATTCTCAGAAGAATGCTACCATACAATTTCCAATTATATTGCAACAAATGATGCTTACTATAAAAATATATCACTTTTATTGTTAGCATCCATATACGGAAATAACGATACAGAACTTTCACAACTGTATTCCCAACTTTATGATAAAAGAGAAGAAATGATACTATATCTTAAAACATCAAACAAATCCGTAAACAATAGTTTGCAACGTGAAATAAAAAATATTAAGTTACTTGTGCAAATGATATGTTCAAGCCCTTCCGCAACCGATGGAGCCAAGAAAGCAGTCAAAGAATACCAAACCAAAATTGAGAACAGCATAAATTCCAAAAACTGAGATATTTAGTATCAAAATAGAACCATTTCAAATAATATTAAAATTTGACATATGAATAACACTTACAAACGCTCAAAATAGTATCATATTAGATGAGTGTTTATTTTAACACTTTTCACACAACAGCAACATGAACAAAGAAAAAGCGACAAGACTGTTTTTCAAGACTTGTCGCTTATTTT
>CACZSM010000110.1 GCA_902783815.1 uncultured Ruminococcus sp. | reverse complement strand
ACTCTATTCACTATTCTCTATTCGTTATTCGTTATTCTCTCTTTCCGTTGCCTGTATTCCTCGATTTTTTGAAAATTGATTTCCGTGGCATATTATTATTCAGATGATTTTTTATTGACACTTTTCTTTCCCGTATTCTTTTTGAATCTTTCAACGATCTTTTCAGGAATATGGAATGTCAGTTTTTTATTGGAATCCGAGATCATTTTGTACAGTCTGAGTTCATCCGTTCTTTTCCTTACAGCATACTTACTGCGTGGAATATTCTTTTCTCTCAGCTTATTGAAAACAAGTCTTCTTACGAGGGTATAAATAACTGATGTAACTACACCACTTACGAGAAGTCCGACTATACCAAAGAAATTACTGAACAGTACGATAGCCGAGATAAGCATTATTGGCGGCAGACCCATATTATTTCCCACGACTCTTGGAAATATGAGATTACCTTCTATTTGCTGTAAGCAAACCATATATAAAATGAACCATATTGCCTGCACAGGATTTACAGTCAAAATAAACAGTGCGCCGATAGCCGCGCCAATGCCAACGCCGAACATAGGTATCCATGAAAGAATAGCCACCATAACTCCGATAAGAGCCGCATACGGGAATCCGAATATTACCATACCCAAAGCCGTAAGACTTCCGAGAATGACACATTCCATCATTTGTCCTGTAATGCTCTTATAGAAAGATCTGTTTGTCATTACTCCAAGCTCTACGATAAAATCAGCCGCCTTCATAGGAAGCAGAGCATAAATCAGCTTTTTTGTACTTGCAGCAATTACTTCTTTTTTAGAGAGCGTATATATTGAAAGCACTATTCCGAGGAAGATATTGATAGCTACTCCTACTATAGATGACACCATAGACATTGCATAGCTTACCAGTCCGGCAGCATCGTTCTGTAAGAAACCGGTAACATATTTTGTAGCATCTTCCCATTTGAAATTATCGGTAAAGTTACGGATTATTTCATTGTTCTCACTCAGTTCTGTAAGCCATTCACGGAAATGCTCAACTGCTCCAGGAAATGCCGCTGCCAGCGTATTAAGACTTTTTCCTATTTCCGGAATTATAATAATGAGGAAAACAGCAATAATGAAAATAAAAATTGTTACCGAAAGGGCAAGCGCAACTGGTCTGCGTATTTTCTCATAAAAAGGTTTGACTGGTTTTCCATTTTTCGGACGAAACAAACGCTTTTCAATCGCTTTAAGCGGAACATTCAAAAAGAATGTACAGCACATAGCGATTATAAACGGCATCAGAACCCCGAACAGCCAGTTGAGGAAATTCACCACAACATCCATATTCTGCAAGCCGAGATACAGCAGAATAAAGAAGGTTCCGATAAGCAGTATTTGTTCTATTCTTTTCCTGTCCATATTCATGAAACAACCCTCCAGACAGCTGCACACAACAGATATACCTGTCTGCACTTACTATACTGTCAATTTTTCTTTATCAATTAATGCGGATCATACAGCTTAACTTCACCGCCGCAGATCAGAATATCCGAATCGTAGCAAACGAGCGCCTGTCCGGGAGTTATTGCCCTCTGAGGCTTGTCGAACACTACTTTTATACAGTTCTCACCGATAGGATAAAGTGTTCCCGGCTGCTCCTTCTGATTATACCTTACCCTCGCAGCCACCCTTACAGGCTTTTCCGGACATTCAATACTCAGCCAGTTTACATTCTCCGCATAAGCTGTATCACTGAAAAGATCATCATTATCTCCAAGTGTTACAGTATTTTTTTCAATATCCTTTGCGACCACATATGCCGGCTTTCCAAGAGCAATTCCAAGTCCCTTTCGTTGTCCGATAGTATATCTTATAATTCCCCTGTGTCTGCCAAGCGCATTACCATTCATATCTATAAAATCGCCGCCGGGAAAGGTTTGTCCCGTAAATTTCTCTATAAACGCCGCATAGTCGCCGTCAGGTACAAAGCAAATATCCTGACTGTCCGGCTTTTCCGAATTCAGCAGACCATTCTCTCTTGCAATATTCCTTACTTCTTCCTTTGTCATATCACCAAGGGGAAATAATGTTCCTGCAAGCTGATCCTGCGTCATACCATACAGAACATAACTCTGATCCTTTGAGCCGTCAACTCCTTTTAGAAGCTGATACCTGCCTGTTTTTTCATCATATCTTCTGCGAACATAATGTCCTGTAGCGATATAGTCAAAACCAAGTATTCTTGCTCTTTCGAGCAGCGCTCCGAATTTAAGATAGCGGTTACATTCTATACACGGATTAGGCGTCAGTCCGTTAATATATGACTCTGCGAATCTTTCCATTACGCATTTTCTGAACTGCTCGCCGAATTTCAGTACATAGAAATCAAGCCCAAGCCTGTTTGCAGCGCTTCTTGCATCCTCAACATCATCCAGCGAACAACAGCTTTTCTCCGCAGGAGCATCTATATCATCATTTGTAAAGAGCCGCATAGTAACGCCGGTCACATCATATTCACGGCTGAGTACCGCAGCAGCCACTGAACTATCTACTCCGCCGCTCATTGCAGCCATTACCTTTTTCATTTTTCACACATCCAGTCAATTGTTGATAACATCCCACGGAGTCAGCATACCAAGAATTCTTCCCTCTGATGATCCGTTATCTGTTATAAATACTGCCGCAAGTCTTTTTGTGCGCCGTCTTTTGTCGAACTGCTGACGCACCTCAAATATTGTTGTATCCTTTCCGACAATAAGGAATTTTTCAGTTGAGTGTTTATCAAAGCCTATAAAATCCCTGAAATCACCGATAGTCATATCATCGCTCACAGCAGTCATGCCATTCAGGAGAGAATACGAAAAGACCGTACTTACGCTGAACACTCCGAGGAAATCTCCGCTTTCTATTACAGGCACATGAGAGAATCCAAGACGCTCCATTTTTCTCATAACTGTCTGAGCCTTCTGAGAAAGCGAGGTTTTCAGTATATCATCATAATGAGTTGCGCTGTCCAATGCAAGTGGCGGTCGGCTGACATAAGCCGTAACCTCCGCAAGAAATTCTATCATTGATAGTGCCGGTTCAACTATTCTTTCCCCATTCACCTCAGAATGATGAGAGAGCAGATTCCGTATTTCCCGGCAGATATTAAGCTTTTCTCTGTAGGGCTTACTTTCCTTATCATTAATAAAACGCACGATAGCACTGCCGAATACTTTTTCCTCAAATCCATATTTGACATTCAGTGCTTCTTCGAGTGCGCGATAATGATTCAGGAACTCATCTGCTCTGTCGAAATCCGTAGTGATCACCCCTGAACATCGTATTTTTCCGCAAGGTACTCATCATAAGTCCTTGTAATATCCTTAATTCCTTCCTTTTCGATAACTATGATCCTGTTTGCCACTGTAGATATGAATTCATGGTCATGAGATGTGAAAAGCACAACTCCCTTGAACGCTGAAAGACCCTTATTGACAGCGGTTATGGATTCAAGGTCAAGATGGTTTGTCGGCTGATCGAGCACAAGGACATTTGCGCCGAACATCATCATTCTTGAAAGCATACATCTTACCTTTTCTCCTCCGGAAAGCACCTTTACAGGCTTGAAAACATCATCTCCGGAGAAAAGCATCCTTCCGAGGAAGCCTCTGAGATATGTATCGGTATTGTCATTTCCCCTGACGAATTGTCTTATCCAGTCTATAATAGTATCGTCATTACCCTCAAAGAATTCTGTATTATCCTTCGGGAAGTACGATTCAGTGATCGTATTGCCCCATTTGAAAACACCCTCATCGGGTTCCATATTGCCCATAAGTATTTCAAAAAGCGCTGTGACGGCTATCTCATTATCACAGAGAAATGCCACCTTATCCGTTCTTTCGATACGGAAGCTGACATTATTGAGTACCTTTTCGCCGTCTATTGTTTTTGAAAGGTTCTCAACATAAAGCACCTCTTTGCCGACATCCCTGTCCATACTGAAGCTGACGAAGGGGTATCTTCTTGAAGAAGCAGGCATTTCCTCTACTGTAAGTTTTTCAAGGAGTTTTCTTCTTGATGTTGCCTGCTTTGATTTAGATTTATTTGCAGAAAAGCGCTGCACAAAAGTTTGCAGTTCTTTTATTTTTTCCTCAGTCTTTTTATTCTGCTGACGGATAAGAGCCTGTATCATCTGGCTCGATTCGTACCAGAATTCATAGTTTCCGACATACATTTTTATCTTGTTATAATCTATATCCACCATATGAGTACATACGGTATTAAGGAAGTGTCTGTCATGTGAAACTACTATGACAGTTCCCGGATAATCGAGGATAAAGTCCTCCAGCCATGCTATAGCCTTTATATCGAGGTTATTTGTAGGCTCATCGAGGAGTATTATTTCCGGATTGCCGAAAAGCGCCTGAGCAAGCAGCACCTTGACCTTTTCATTACCGGCAAGACTGCTCATCTGCTGATACAGCAGTTCTTCCGGCAGTCCAAGACCCTGTATGAGCTTTGAGGCATCGCTTTCAGCCTCCCATCCATTAAGCTCTGCGAATTCTGCTTCCAGTTCAGAAGCTTTTATACCATCCTCTTCGGAGAAGTCCTCCTTCATATAGATGGCATCCTTTTCCTTCATTATATCGTAAAGTCTTTTATTGCCATAGATAACGGTATCAAGAACTGTATAGTCATCGAAAGCAAAATGATCCTGTTTAAGCACTGACATCCTTGTATTTTCAGGGATAATCACCTCTCCCTTAGTCGGTTCAAGTTCTCCTGAAAGCACTTTCAGAAAAGTAGATTTACCTGCGCCGTTTGCGCCGATTATGCCATAGCAGTTATTGTCCGTCAATTTCAGGTCAACATCAGAAAACAGCGGCGTACCGCTGAAATTCACACTTACATTGCTTACTGTTATCATTTGATCTCTCCTGTTTTTTCCTTTTTCCTATCCCTTGAATTTAAAATTTTTCCAGTCAAAATTATTGAGCCTTCCGCTGTTTTTCAGCTTAGGATATTTCCACTGACGCAGTATCTCATATGCGGCTATTGCCACTGAATTAGACAAATTCAGACTTCTTGCATCGCTTACCATTGGTATGCGTACAGTTGTTCTCGGATTATCATGCAGCAGCTTTTCCGGAAGTCCTTTTGTTTCCTTTCCGAATATTATGTAGCAATTATGAGGATATGAAACATCCGTATATTTCCTCGGTGCTTTTGTTGAGAAGTAGTAATATCTGCCGCCCTTTGTTTTACTGAAAAAGTCGCTCATATTTTCGTAATAGAAAATATCAAGCAGGTGCCAGTAATCAAGCCCTGCCCTTTTCAGCGACTTATCCGTCGGCTCAAATCCCATTGGCTTCACTATATGAAGAACAGCGCCCGTAGCCGCACAGGTACGGGCGATATTTCCTGTATTTTGCGGTATTTCCGGTTCTACAAGTACAATATTCAATGTTGCCATATTATTCCTTTTTTGTCTCAGAATTTTCTGAAACGATCATATCTTCTTTCCAGTAAAGTTTCAGTATCATAAGCGTTCAGCTTTTTGAATGTCTGAGCTATCAGATTTTTCAGACTGTCGAACATCACGCTGTCAACGGTCTTAGGTTCTCTTATTATCCTCTCTATGACACCGAGCTTGAACAGATCCTTTGATGTCAGTTTCAGGCACTCAGAAGCCTCAGCTGTTTTAGTAGAGTCTTTCCACAGGATACTTGCGCAGCCCTCCGGTGATATTACCGAATATATAGCATTTTCAAGCATCCATACCTCATCGGCAACAGCAAGTGCCAGAGCGCCGCCGCTTCCGCCCTCTCCTATAAGGATCGACAGCACAGGAGTTTTAAGAGTCATCATTTCCATAAGATTCTCAGCAATAGCCTGACCCTGTCCTCTTTCCTCAGCGCCGATACCGCAATATGCTCCGGATGTATCCACAAAGCATATCACCGGACGGTGGAATTTCTCAGCCTGTTTCATAAGTCTGAGAGCCTTTCTGTAGCCCTCCGGATGAGCCGAACCGAAGTTTCTTTCCATTCTCTCCTTAAGGTTCCGTCCCTTTTCCAGACCTATTACAGTAAGCGGCATACCGTCAAGAGATGCTATACCTCCGATAACAGCCTTATCATCTGCAAATCGTCTGTCGCCGTGAAGCTCGAAGAAGGAATCTCCGAATATTCTTGTAATGTAGTCAACGGCAGTCGGACGATCATTTGATCTTGCCGCATTTACACAATCAATTGCGCTCATTATCTGCCGCCTCCCCATCAGTTTTTTCTGCGCCATGAAGCGCCAGTAGTCTTGTAAGGGTATCTTTCAGCTTTCCTCTTGGGACAACTGCATCAATGAATCCCTTTTCAAGCAGGAATTCCGCAGACTGAAAATCCTTTGGCAGTTTTTGTCTTATTGTCTGTTCAATTACCCTCGGACCGGCAAAAGCTATAAGAGCCTTTGGCTCAGAAAGTATTATATCGCCCTCCATAGCGAAGCTGGCAGTAACGCCGCCGGTTGTAGGGTCAGTAAGGACAGTAATATACAGCAGACCGGCATCGCTGTGATATTTTACTGCGCCGCTTGTTTTAGCCATCTGCATCAGAGACAAAATCCCCTCCTGCATTCTTGCGCCGCCGGACACTGTAAACACGATCACCGGAAGTCTGTTTTCGGTAGCATATTCAAAAGCTCTTGCGACCTTTTCACCCGTAACAGTTCCCATAGAACCCATCATGAATTCCGAATTCATCACTGCAATTACTGTCTTATATCCGCCGACAGATGCAATACCGGTTATAACGGATTCATTTTCACCGCTGTTCAGCTTTGCATTTTTCAGCTTTCTTGTATAATCCGGGAAGTCTATCACATTTGTTGACATCAACCCTGCATCAAATTCCTCAAAGCTGCCCTCATCGACAGTCAATTCTATTCTTTGCCTTGCTGCTATCCTGAAATGGTATCCGCATTTCGGGCAGACCTTAAAGTTCTCCTCCAGGTCAGAGGATAGCACTGGTATTTTACATACCGGGCATTTTACCCAAAGCTCATCAGGGATCCTCGGACGATTTTCCGGTTCTGCTTCTGTTCCCTGAGTTTCAAGTTCATTTTTAGGCTTCAAAAAATTAAAAATATCCGATGTATTCAAGCTGCACCAACCAATCTCCGTTACGGTTTATTTCATGAACTTCATACGAAGTGTCGAGTCCTACTTATCGCCCTCATCATTTTCCTTTTCAAGACGAGCTTTTCGTTCCTCCATGAATCCGGTCGTATATTCCCCCGACACAAACGCCGGATCTGAAAGTATATCTATGTGCAGATCCCTGTTATGCTTTATGCCGTTTATTGTAAGCTCACTAAGAGCCATTTTCATTTTTCTTATTGCAAGCTCTCTTGATCTTGCCTGAACTATCAGTTTGCCTATCATTGAATCGTAATACGGCGGTATCGTATAGTCCTGATAAATTGCCGTATCGAATCTCACGCAGGGTCCGCCTGGGATATGTATAAAATCTATCTTGCCGCAGCCCGGACGGTAATCATGATCTGCGTCCTCTGCATTGATACGGCACTCTATTGCATTTCCGTGCATAAACACACGATCCTGAGTAACCGTAAGTTTAGCTCCGGACGCTATTCTTATCTGCCACTGCACTATATCAATTCCTATGACCATTTCAGTCACAGGATGTTCTACCTGCAATCTGGTATTCATTTCCATAAAATAGAAATTCTTATCCTTATCGAGCAGGAATTCAACTGTTCCGGCATTTTCATAGCCTACAGCCTTTGCAGCCTTTGCAGCTGCCTCCATCATTTTTTTGCGTATATCCGGAGTAACGACTGGCGAAGGGCTTTCCTCGATCAGCTTCTGATTTTTCCTCTGCACAGAACATTCTCTCTCTCCAAGACAGATGACATTACCGTACTTATCGCTCAGCAGCTGCATTTCGATATGCTTTACCGGGTACAGGAATTTTTCCATATACACAGCCCCGTCTCCGAAAGCGCTTTCAGCCTCTGCTTTAGCAGACAGGAACGCATTATCGAAATCTTCTATCCTGTCAACTCTGCGTATGCCTCTGCCGCCGCCGCCGGATCTTGCCTTGACAAGCAGCGGAAAGCCGATCTCCTCAGCCTTTGCCCTTGCCTCATCAATATCATCTATGACATCACTTCCGGGAGTTACCGGAACGCCGGCTTCCCTCATAGTTTTTCTTGCAGCGTCCTTATCTCCCAGCTTTTCGATCATTTCAGCGCTGGGACCTATAAATTCAACATTACACTGCTTGCACAAAGCAGCAAATTTCGCATTTTCAGACAGAAGTCCATAACCCGGATGAACTGCCTGAGCGCCTGAAACTACTGCGACCTCCAGTATTGCTGCCATATTGAGATAGCTGTCCGACACCTGCGGACCGCCTATGCAGTAGCTTTCATCAGCCATAGTGACATGAAGCGCATCCTTATCCGCCTTGGAATACACAGCAACAGTTGAAATTCCCATTTCGCGGCAGGCTCTGATAATGCGTACAGCGATCTCTCCACGGTTGGCGATCAGTATTTTAGAGAACAACTTGATCCCTTCCCCTCATTAAAGAAGATTTTTGTCAACAAGAGCAAACGAAAACTCTGCTGATACACAAAGCTTACCGTTCACATATCCCTTACCCTTTGCGAAATAGAAATTCCTTTTATGATCCGTCAGTTCACATTTTATCTCAAATGTATCCCCCGGCAGGACCTTGCTCCTGAATTTCACCTTATCCAGACCTGTAAAATACGGGATACATTCCGATGATTTTTCCGCAATGATAACCGAGCTTGCCTGAGCCATCATCTCGCAGAGTATCACTCCCGGAACAACGGGATTACCCGGAAAATGTCCATCCAGGAACCATTCATTTCCCGTTATATATTTTTTTCCCTCGCAGGTATTTTCTCCTGTTTTGGTTGCCTCATCAACAAGGAGCATTGAATTCCTGTGAGGAATTATCTGCATCAGTTCTTCCTTATTCATTGCAATTACCTCACTTTATCCTGAACAGCGGCTGACCGTATTCCACAACCTGACCGTTCTCAACGCAGACCTCAACGATCTCACCGCTCTTTTCCGCATTTACCTCATTCATGAGCTTCATAGCCTCGATAAGGCAAAGGACATCTCCTTTATTCACATGGCTTCCCACAGTAACATACGGTTCGCTGTCTGGTGACGGTGCAGAATAGAACACTCCCACCATCGGGGATTCAATTACTGATCCCTCTGCTTCTACTTCACTTGCCGGAGCAGCCGGAGCTGCTGCCGGTACTGCAGCTGCTGCAGTGACCTCTGCCACACTTTCTGCTCTTACTACAGCCGGAGCAGCTGTTTTCTGTCTGATGCTGATAAATTCATCCTCACCAAGCTGCAGATCCAGAGCAGTAGCCTTTGACTTGTCAAAAGCCGCGAGCAGTTCTTTTATTTCATCAATGCTGTACATTGCATTTCACCTCAGTTAATCAAATTTTTCTCAGAGCGATGCAGGCATTATGTCCGCCAAAGCCGAATGTTGTAGATATTGCCATATCCACATCAGCCTTTACAGCCGCATTAGGCGTATAGTCAAGGTCACATTCAGGATCCGGTGTCTTATAGCCTATTGTCGGAGGTATTATACCCTCTCTGAGAGCCATTGTTGCCGCGATCGCTTCAACAGCGCCTGTTGCGCCGAGCATATGACCTGTCATAGATTTTGTTGAGCTTATATGAGCCTTATATGCTCTTTCTCCGAGAACAGCCTTGAAAGCCTTTGTTTCTCCGGAGTCATTAAGCGGAGTTGATGTTCCGTGTGCATTAATATAGATCTCATCCGTATCCTTATATCCTGCTTCTTCGAGCGCTATTCTGACACATCCGGCTGCGCCTATACCATCCGGATCAGGAGCAGTAATATGGTGTGCATCGCAGGTATTGCCATATCCGCAGATCTCCGCATAGATTTTTGCACCTCTTGCAACGGCGTGTTCATACTCCTCAAGAACAAGTATTCCTGCGCCCTCACCCATTACAAAGCCGCTTCTGTCCTTATCAAACGGTATGGATGCTCTTTTCGGGTCATCAGAAAGGCAGAGCGCCTTACAGCTTACAAATCCGTTTACAGCAAGAGGATTTATAGTTGCTTCTGCGCCGCCTGCGATTATTGCGTCAGCGAGTCCGAATTTTATGGCATGGAAAGCCTCTCCGAGAGCATGAGTCGATGTTGAGCAGGCGGTCACCACCGGCAGACACGGACCCATAGCCTTATATCTTATTGCAATATTGCCGGAAGCGATATTGCCTATCATCATAGGTATGAAGAATGGTGATATATTCTTTCCTGTATATTGATTGACGCTCTGCTCGTAAAAAATATTCATTCCGCCGATGCCGGAGCCTACATATACGCCAAGTCTTTCAGGTTCTACGCTGCCCTTTATGCCGCTGTCGCTGACAGCCTGTTCAGCAGCTGCGATAGCGTACTGACAGAAAAGATCCATTTTGCGGCACTCTCTTTTTTCTATATACTGTGTTGCATCGAAGTCTTTAAGCTCACCTGCGACCTTTGCCTTTGTAAGGGACGGGTCAAATTTTGTGATAAGACCAATTCCGCATACACCGTTTTTCATTGATTCCCACATTGTCTGAACATCATTACCGACAGGCGTAACAGCACCCACACCGGTGATAACAACTCTTTTCATCAGTTTTTGTCCTTTCTACATAATATTCTCATATTGCCATGCCGCCGTCAACACGGATGACCTCTCCGGTTATATAGCCAGCCTCATCACTTGCAAGGAATGCTGCAAGATTTGCAATATCATCGACTTCTCCTGCTCTTTTCATAGGAATAGATGCCAGAGCAGCTTCTCTTGCCTTTTCCGGCATACCGTCCGTCATATCTGTACGGATAAATCCCGGAGCGATAGCATTTGCCGTTACATTTCTCGAACCAAGTTCCTTTGCAACGGATTTTGTCATACCGATTATTCCAGCCTTTGCAGAAGCGTAATTAGCCTGTCCTGCATTGCCGTTTATTCCGACTATTGAGGATATATTGATTATTCTTCCCCTGCGTTTTTTCATAAAATGCTGATAGATATGCTTAGTCATATTGAAAGTACCCTTAAGGTTCACTCCGATAACAGCATCAAAATCAGCTTCCTTCATTGAAAGTACAAGACAGTCACGGACTATGCCGGCATTATTGACAAGTATATGCACCTCTCCGAAGTCAGCGATGATCTCGTCAACTGCTTTCTTTGACGCCTCGAAATCAGCCACATTACATTCGTAGCCTTTTGCCTTTATACCCATTTCATTAAGCTCTTTTTCTGTTGCTGCTGCATTTTCAGCATCACAGTAATGCAAAAATGCAATATTTGCGCCAAGCGAAGCAAACTTCACTGCAATAGCCTTACCTATACCTCTTGATGCACCTGTTATTACTGCTGTTTTACCTGTAAGTTCAAACATAGCTTATCCCCGATGCTCATACAAGAGCATCAAGTCCCTCCTTATTTTCTATATTTACTGCCTCAACTCCGGCATTTATTTTCTTTATAAGACCGGTAAGCGTCTTTCCGACTCCTACCTCAATAAATCTGTCCGCGCCCTGTTCAATAAGATTTTCAACCGTTTTCTGCCATCTCACAGGATTCTGTACCTGTGCAGATATCAGAGCCTTATAATCACCCTCATAAGGCATTGCCGTACAGTTTGCATATACGGGTATTTCCGGTTCTTTAAGCTCTACATTTTCAAGGTACTCTGCAAGACCCTCCGCAGCACTTTTCATAAACGGTGAGTGGAAAGCTCCGCTTACCTTCAGCTTTACAGCCTTACCCTTTTCTTCTTTTACTTTTTCACAAAGGGCATCTATCTCATCCTCCGCAGCAGCCACTACTGTCTGCGCCGGACTATTATAATTTACCGGATAAGCTTTCTCAAAACCGGCGCAGATCTCCTCGACCTTTTCAGGTGTCAGCTTCATAACGGCTGCCATTGCGCCCTTGTTTTCATTCGCCGCCTTATCCATAAGCTCTGCCCTTCTGCATACGAGCCTGAATGCTTCCTCATAGGAGAGCATACCGGAAAATGCTATTGCTGCTATCTCGCCAAGTGAAAATCCGGCTACATAATCCGGCTTTATTCCTGCCTCAGCAACAGCTGCCGCTGCTGCAAGGTCTGCTGCAAAAACGCATGGCTGTGTATTTATCGTTACAGACAGCTCCTCTGCAGTACCCTCAAAGCACTGCTTTATCGTACCCGGTCTGACGCTTTCCGCCATATCGAATACCGCCTTCGCCGCCGCAGAGCTTTCATACAACGATTTCCCCATTCCGCTGTACTGTGCCCCCTGTCCGGAAAACACAAATACTGTTTTACCCATATGATTATCCTCCTGACCTTCAGTAATCTGCGCCAAAACTCATTTCGTCCTGCAATTTTTTCTGAAACATTATCCCTTGCTCCAGCGTATTACACAACTTCCTGTTGTAAGACCTCCGCCGAATGCGCACATCGCTATGAGATCACCTTTTTTCAGAAGTCCGGAACGATTTGCCTCATCAAGAGCTATCGGTACACTTCCCGAAGATGTATTTCCATATTTTTCAACATTACAGAAGAACCTCTCCCTCGGAATATCAAGATTCTTCGCCGCTGTATTGATTATCCTTATGTTCGCCTGATGAGGTATTACACAAGCTATATCACTCTGCTGCAGTCCTGCGTCCTCAACGACCTTCTTTATTCCGTTTGCCATTGCAGCTGTCGCAAATTTATACACATCATTTCCTGCCATATGCAGAACTGCTCTTTCCTCCTCATGCTCATAAAACGGTGATGAGTTTGTTCCATGCGGTATTCTGATCGCATCATCATTTCCGGATGCTGTCAGGTGTATTGAAAGCAGGTCATTTCCCTCTCCAAGAACGGCTGCCGCACCGCCATCGCCAAAGAGTACGCAGGTTGAACGGTCTGTCCAGTCAGTTATATTTGAAAGGTTATCCATTGACACGATAAGAACCTTTTTCACTCTTTTTCTCTCAAAATATCCTACCGCTATATCAAGCGCATATATGAACCCGGAGCAGGCTGCGTTTACATCAAATGCCGGACATCCTGCGCCTATCTCCTTCTGTATCATACATCCCTGAGACGGAGTGATATTTTCACCTCTCATGGTTGAGCATATTATCAGATCAAGCTCTTCTGCCTTTACTCCTGCGTTTTCAAGAGCATTATTTGCCGCCTCTACACACAGCTGAGTTATCGTTTCACTTTTACAGATATGTCTTTCCTTGATGCCTGTCCTTGTTGTTATCCATTCATCATTGGTTTCCACCATAGTTGAAAGCTCATCATTACTCATTGCATAAGCAGGTACAGCCTTTCCAGTACCGAGAATTGTAAAACTCATTTTATCTACCTCCGTCAGCATATTTATAAACTCGCCGCATCCAGATCCAGATGCAGACTTACCACACTATTCTTACTTAAATAAGTAAATACTTCTTAAAACAATAACACTGTTTCATTTTCATATTGTATAATAAAATCCCTCATTTGTCAAGCGGCGTGCCGCCGCTGTCATTGTTTCTCCAACGGTGCTTCTAAAACTCAACTTTAGCTATTGACATATATAATAGTTAAAGTGTCAGGTAATTTCTCCATGTCGGCGTCCGCCGACAATGGTGCTATGCACTGGGCGCATCTTCGATGCCGGGTAAGTTATTGTTGCCATTTTCTGTGGATAAGCTATATACTTATT
>CACZSM010000109.1 GCA_902783815.1 uncultured Ruminococcus sp. | reverse complement strand
TCCTCGGTCTTGCTGTTCTCCTCGGTCTTGCTGTTCTCCTCGGTTTTGCTGTTTTCCTCAGTCTTGCTGTTTTCTTCAGTCTTGCTGTTTTCCTCCTGCTTTTCCTCTACAGGCTCTACATAATCTACCCACTTTGTACCGTTATAGAGCTTTCTTTCAGTATAGCCGATCTTCTGACCTGCCTGCATTGCACCAGGTATCTGGTCGCCCCTGCCGTTGTTGAATATAACCATTATATTCTTGCACTCTTCAAAAATCTCAGGCAGCTGATATGTATAGTAATCATCGCCTGCTTCTGTCATACTTACGCCCGGCCAATCGCCGTTTGTAATTGTATTTGACTTACCGAAGGTTACCTCATCATAGATATAGATATTGATTGTATCCCAGTTTGTCTGGCTGTTATCGAACACGATTCCGCCAGCTTCTACCTTTGGCATTTTTCTTTCCGGCAGCTTAGTATATGTGTAATCAACACTGTAAATTTCGCCTTCTGATTTAATGCCAGAAAGTGTCAGAGTGATATCACCGGGTTCTGCATCCTTGCCTATTTCGATCTCATCGCCGTCATTGAAGCTCTTTGGCTCACTGTCGTCGCTTGTGTACCACTGAGCATCAGTTATACCCATTGATTTGAGAGTAATCTTAAGAGAACCCTGGAAAGATGTTCCGGTTTCAACGGAAGCCCCTACTCTGTTAAGGAACGGTGAATCATAAACTACAGCTATACCGCTTTCGCCGACCTCACCTGTAATAGTATCTTTTGTAACAACAAATTCATTGCCTGTTATCTCATCCTTATATGTGCCGACAGGAACATATCCGTTTACATTTGCGACAGATACATTTCCGCTGCCCTTGCCGCATACGATAACAGCGCCGCCATCCATACGGGTAACTACTGAACAGTTATCAGATACGCCGTAAGCATCAGCCTTGCCAATCATAGCATTATGGAAGTGGTTTACAGCTGCGATCTCGGGGCTTGTGAAGTGAGCGCTGCCCTTCATGCCGCCTCTGATGCTTTCCTTATCCTCAGCAATCGGACGGGACAGGTACAAAGCTGCTGCATCTGCTCTTGCAGCGACAACTGCATAAGCTCTGTCAACCTCATTCTGAGTAGCGCCATTTGAACCGCTGCCCTTGCCGTTTGAGTATGTATCGTGGCTTTCGCCCCAATATACAAGTTTATCAGTTGAAACATCAGTACTCCAGTTGCCGTCTGAAGAAGGAGCCTTACCCTTGCGGAAAGAACTGAGCAAAGAGTTGCCGTACTCGTCATCTGTAACGGAGATATACTTTGTATATTCCTTCATCTCGCTGATACCGGATGCTTTTCCGCCTACAGGTGAAGAAAGTATCTCACCGTAATGATACAGGTCATTATTTGTTACCACAGGCCAGAAGTTACAGTCCTCGCTTGGCAGACCTATATGCTTTGCAGCATCCCAGCGGATACCATCCACTCCGAGATTGCTAAGCTCGTCAACATAATTCGCAACCACCTGCTGAACATATCTATTTTCAGAGTTAAGGTCGATCATACCGAGGTCGCCATGAGTAATGCTGTAGCGGTCGTTATAGTTTATGCTGCTGCCATAATCATGCCAGAACTCGTCAGCCTTAAGATCGTCCTGAATATTGGTATGGTTGTCTGCAAGATGGTTTGCAACTACATCCACGATGACCTTAATGCCATACTGTTCAGCGGTATCACAAAGCTCTTTAAGTTCATCCTTAGTTCCGAGATCATTTGTTCCCACTGAGAAGCTGAGTGGCTGATACAGCCAGTACCACGGGCCGGTACTCTCACTTGGCTGAGCCGGAGAGGTCTGAACAGCAGTAAAGCCTGCTGCTGCGATATGAGAAAGTTCTTTAGTAATATCCGAATATTTCCAGTCGAAGCAATGCAGGATAGTACCGTCCTGAATATTATCAGCAAGTCCATAGTAAAGTCCCGCTTCTGGCGGAGAAGCTATGGCAGTAAGTGCGCTTATTCCTCCGAAAGCAGAAGCTGCCAATACAGCTGCAAGAGAAGCGCTGACAAATCTTTTTGTCTTTTTGCCCATTTTGAATCACACTCCTGAATTATTAAATAATTTTTTTGTCTATGGCGCAGAGAGGTTTCTGAGCCATCAAAGCATTACACCATCATAATCTATATTCTACCATTAATTAATTACTTTTGCAACAAATTTGTAACACATTTCCAAATTTTTTTACGAAAATTCAAGGGCTGCCGGAATCTGATCCGACAGCCCGTTATCATTTAATGGAACCCATTAAATTTTTTCAAATCTCGGAACCTGTTTGCCATCTACATCTACATACTGGTAGAAAATAGCAGAAGGTCTTGCCCATATCCTGCCTTCGCCGCCGACTTCCTTGTATATTACAAGTTCCTCTGATGTTTCGCTGTCCTTTGTAAGACAGATGAACTCATATTCTCCGCCTTTGAAGTGACGGTATCTTCCAGGAGCACCCACCTCCGGAAGTGGCTTAACGGAGTCCTCAACAGTTGTATCAGCAGACGGAGCCTCTGTATTTGTCACCTGAGCGGTGCCGGAAACCGAATCCGGATATTCAGGAGCATCACCATTTGTCAGTACGAACACTCTTGTTCCATGAGCAGGAATGTGTATATCTGCGTAGTTATTATTAACATCATAAGCAGTCTTGCCGTCATACACATCATACAGTTTACTTCCGCCGTCTGTTCTGAAGCCGAGGTTGTAGTCGCTGGAGCTGAGGTTCACAGCAATATATACAGTTTCGTCCTCAAATTTTCTCTTGAACACAAGCTGTTCATTACGGATATTTACATTTTCAAAGCTGCCGTATTTAAGAGCCTTATACTTTCTTCTTATCGCGCCGAGTCTGCAAACATGACGGTAAAGATCATTGTCAACGCAGTCTGCAACATTTATACACGGACGCAGAGGATAGTCATGATCCGTATTATTTTTCTGACCCTCAATACCCCACTCACTTCCGTAATAAACAGACGGTACACCAGGCATGAAATACAGCATAGTATAGCAGTTCTTAATATTATCCTTTTCCTTTACGGTACTGCCGATACGGTTGACATCATGGTTATCAACAAAGTTATAGGTATAAATATTGTGATATATGCCACCGTTTGCAAACTGACGGTTAAGGCTGTGAGCTATTTCAAAATAGTTATGGTCATTATGTGACGAGTATATGCCCTTATAGCACTCATAGTTTGTACAGGAATCAAGCAGATCAGGATTAGCAAGTCTTGCATAGTCGCCGTGGATAATTTCTCCCATAAGCCAGAACTGAGGATCTCTGCTCTTGCAGAAGTGTTTTAATTCTCTGAGGAAGTCCTGATCCATACAGTATGCAACATCAAGGCGCAGACCGTCTATCTTGAATTTATCCATCCACATAGTAACAGCATCAAAAATATGCTTTTTTACCTCCGGATGACGCAGATTCAGCTTTACAAGATCATAATTGCCTTCCCAGCCCTCATACCAGAACGGATCTCCCCAAGGGCTATTTCCGCCAAAGTTAAGGTTCTGGAACCATGAGCAGTAAGGTGATCCCTGTTTTTTATCCTGTATATCCCTGAAAGCCCAGAAGCCTCTGCCGACATGATTGAAAACGCCGTCCAGAACGACCTTTATACCATTTTCATGGAGTTTATCGCAGATATGTGCGAAGCTGTCGTTATCGCCGAGGCGGTTATCTATATTGTAGTAATCGTTAGTATCATATCCGTGTGTAGTTGACATAAACACTGGACCGAAGTAAACAGCATTTACATTCATTTCCTTAAGGTGAGGAATGAAGTCAATGACCTTATCAAGACGATATGAAAGTTTACCGTCATTGATCCTCGGAGCGCCGCAGAAGCCAAGCGGATAGATATGGTAGAACACAGATTCATTTACCCAATACATAATAAAATCCTTCCTTTTTCCCTTTTGTTTTTTCCCTTACTGCAACATAAATCACAGCAACTTGAACATTATATCACAAATGTATCAAAATATCAAGCACATTTTGTACAAAGCACGAAATTTGACTTTCTGTAAAAGAAAAATAGTCCGCAAGACAAGTGCCGATATGGAGGTGGGGGGAGAGCTTGATTTTCGGAATGTTCAGAATTTATATATTTCTTGTATGCGTCCGTCTGCGGTGCGAAAAAATCAAAAGGACAGAACCGAGTTCTGTCCCAAGTGACTGCACACTAATGATGGCTCTCTGCTCTGCACAGCAGCTTATGCGCTTGCATTAAGCTTGCGAGCAAGCGATGACTTCTTTCTGGAAGCTGTATTCTTCTTAAGAATACCCTTTGCAGCAGCCTGATCTATTTTCTTGATAGCAGCACGAACTGCCTGCTCCTTATCAGAAGCACCTGTCTCGACCGCAGCGCCTGCCTTCTTTATATCTGTTCTGAGTGCGCTTCTGAAAGCCTTGTTCTGAGCTGTCTTTGCAGCAGCTACCTTAACACGCTTCTTTGCTGATTTGATATTCGGCATCGTTACACCTCCTTATAACTACAGTTGCGTACAGCTTATAATATCATTATTTTTGAAAAATTGCAATACTTTTTCAGAAATATTTTTCTGCCGTCACATTAATTTTGTATTATCTATAAATCATTTCAGCATTTTGGCATCATATCTATAGATTTTTCTTAAACTTTATGATATAATCTATGGGTTGATTAAAAAATTCAGCGCCTTTGGCAGTATTTGGGAGGATTAACTAAATGACTAAAAAGAACCTTTTGCAAAAAGCAAAGGAAAACCTATGTCTTATGACTTTTCTTTGGGGATTCGGACTATCTTTTCTTTTCTTTATAGCATGGATGATTTTTAACAGTGGATATTTTTTCTTCTATGGGGACTTCAATGTTCAACAGATACCATTTTACCAGATGATACATGATAGTGTTCTCAGCGGCAATCTTGGCTGGAGTTATACCACTGATCTGGGTGCAAATATAATAGGATCATACAGCTTCTATATGATCGCAAGTCCATTTTTCTGGCTCACCATGTTATTTCCGAGTGATGCGGTACCATATCTTATGGCGCCGATGCTGATGGTAAAATTTGGTCTTGCAGCAATGGGAGCCTATATGTTCCTGCGCCGGTATGTCAGAGAGCAGCGTTATGCTATGCTTGGCGGACTGATGTATGCCTTTTCAGGATTCGGTATCTACAATATATTTTTCAATCATTTCCATGAGGCAATGATAACCTTCCCTTTTATGCTTGCAGCCATTGACTCCTTTATATACGAAAAACGCAAAGGCGCAGTTCTTGCTGCTGTTTTTGCCGCTGCGATAGTTAATTACTACTTTTTTGCAGGTCAGGCTGTTTTTATCATGATCTACTGGTGTTTCCGTATGTTGTCCGGCAGCTACCGCATGAAGCTCTCGGAGTTTTTCCGCTTTGCACTCGAAGTCCTGGCAGGATTTCTTTGCGCCGGAATAATACTTATGCCGTCTGTTTTTGCCATATTGCAGAATTCAAGACTGAATAACTTTCCACATGGCTGGGGTGCTCTGGTATATTCAAGTGAGCAGCGCTATCTGCATATTATTCTTTCTTTCTTTTTCCCACCGGATATGCCGGCATATGCTAATTTTACTCCGGATTCAAATGCAAAGTGGGCAAGTGTTGCCGGATGGCTGCCGCTGTTCAGTATGGTCGGAGTATTCTCCTTTTATAAGCTGAAAACTCATTCATGGCTGAGAAACCTCATAAAAGTCCTTTTTGTTATGGCTCTTGTGCCGATACTTAACTGCTCATTCCAGCTGTTCAATGCTACCTACTACGCAAGATGGTTCTATATGCTGACACTTATGCTCTCTATGGCAACTATCATTTGCCTCGACCATGAGGAAACTGACTTCAGACCCGGTCTTATCAATACAATAACAATTACTGTGCTGATAACTGCTCTTATCGGATTCCTGCCGGAAAAAAGTCCGGATTCCTCAGACTGGGACGGAAAACTCGGTCTTGCTAAATATCCGGATCGTTTCTGGGCATGGTGTGCAATTGCTTTCGTAGGACTTGCCGCTCTTGTTATTGTACTTAACCTCAGAAAAAATAAAAAGATATTCATTACAACTTTATCTGTTGTACTGTCTGTTATGATAGTGCTTTACAGCAATGTCCTTATCGGTGTCGGAGTTATCAATGCTTCATACCAGAAGGACTATATTAAGGATGCCGTTATCGACAGCAAAACTGCTGTTCACGAAAAACTGCCTGATATCAATAATGTCCGTTCGGACTTCTATAATGTTATGGATAATGTCGGAATGTTCTGGCAGATACCTAATATTCAGGCTTTCCAGAGTATCGTTCCCGGTTCTGTAATGGATTTCTATAAATCTATCGGTGTAGAAAGAAGTGTTGGTTCTCGTCCGGAAACTAAGGTGTATGGCATAAGGGGACTGCTTTCTGTAAAGTATCTGTTTGATTATACTGATGACAGCAAGAAATTCGAAAAGTCCTCTGGTACTATGGAGATGCCCGGATGGAAAAAAATAATGACTGAAAATAAATTCGATGTCTATGAAAATCAGTACTTCATACCCTATGGATTTACATTCACTGAGTATATCACAGAGGAACAGTATGAGGATGTCTCCGAAAGCGACAGACACCTCCTTCTGCTTAAAGCTATGGTACTGAATAAAGAGCAGGCAAGAAAGTATGGTAATATACTTGCTCATCATGAGGATGTATCTGATTATGAATATACAATGGCTGAGTATTACAATGACTGCGAGGCAAGACAGAAAAATGTATGCAGCAGTGTTGAATTTGAAAATAACCGTATAACCGCCCATTACAAGGCAGGTTATCTGGATGAGCTTGTATTTTTCAGTATTCCCTATGAACCAGGATGGAGTGCAGAGGTAAACGGCAATCCTGTGGAGATCGAAAAGGTAAGCGTAGGGTTTATGGCTGTAAAAGTACCTGCCGGACAGGAATCTGAGATCGTATTCACATTCAGGACATACGGGTTGTCGCTTGGTATTGGCATAACAAGCGCAGGAATAGTTGTAACAATAATATATATGCTTATCTGGAAAACTCCGGCAAGGAAAAGGCGTATATATATGAACTATATTGAGGATGACGATGGCTTTGTTCCGACAGATTATGATGATATGCTCTTTGTGGAATATGAGGAGGGTCATGAAATGACATCCTACAGCTATGCGAAATCGTCAGAAATGCCTGAAGAACCCCCTGAAAATGCTCCGGAGCCGTCCAGCGATGTATCATCCGATCCAAAGGAAACCGTCACTGAAGATGCCCCACAACAAATAACCAGCCGACAGAAAATAACTCCGAATGACTAACAGTATTTCTATCAGAGCGCAGTGCGGTCACGCACCAGGCGCTTCTAAATTGACCGTAGAAAAAACAACTGTTAAAGTCCAGCCGGGAAGTGACCGCTGCGCGGTCACGGCGGCGGTATGGGTACAGGAATTTCTTATGGCGCAGCGCCGGAGACCGCGCTCGACCAATTTCCGTTTGTTGGTCAGAGCGGTCATGCTTTTATGACATTGGGAGCATACTTGATAAGCAAAACTACTACCCGGCATCGAAGATGCGTTGTGTGCGCAGCACCATTGTCGGCGGACGCCGACATGGAGAAATTACTTGACACTTTGACTATTATGTATGTTACTGACTATAATTAAGCTCAAGAAGCTGCGCAGGAGAAACAATGACAGCGGCGGCACGCCGCCGCTGGAGGCTATTGCAATTTGTGAGAGAATGTGTTATAATAAAAAAACAAAAATATAAAGGAGGCTGTACTATGGCTTACAAGATTTCTGATGACTGCATCTCCTGCGGCGCTTGCGCAGAAGTATGCCCATGTGAGGCTATCTCTGAGGGCGATGGCAAGTATGAGATCAACGCTGATCTCTGTGCTGACTGTGGTTCTTGTGCTGAGACCTGTCCGGTAGGCGCACCTTCTGCTGAATAATCTGCACGGTGCATAAGACAGTTTCTTTTAGATCTGTCTGAAAAAAAGAGTCCTGCATCCCTATAATAGGGGTGCAGGACTTTTCTTTGATGTTTTTTTGAACTAATAAATTAATACTGTCTGCCCCAGAATACCATGTGCTTAGCAGGCTTTCCGCAGCATACACAGGTGTCTGCAAGATGATCCTCAACAAATGGTATGCACCTTGACTTTACACCGCCGGTTTCGTCCTTCAGCTTATCCTCGCAGGCGCTGTCTCCACACCACATAGCTTTGATGAATCCAGGCTTATTTGCCGCAATATCAAGGAACTCCTCATGTGTACGCGCCTCAAATGTCTTTTCGTTAAGGTTTTTGAGAGCTGCCTCATACATACTGTCATGTATCTCAACAAGAAGTTCGCTGACCGTCTTTTCAAGCTCGTCAAGTGAAACAAATACCTTTTCTCTTGTATCACGGCGTACAAGTACACACTGGTTCTTTTCTATGTCCTTCGGCCCGATCTCTACACGGACAGGTACTCCAAGCATCTCATACTGACTGAATTTCCAACCGGGTGCTTTGTCGCTATCATCCAGCTTTAC
>CACZSM010000108.1 GCA_902783815.1 uncultured Ruminococcus sp. | reverse complement strand
GAGGCAAAGCTTGACCCTATATGCAATGAGCTTTTCCGCGATATTGATAAGGATACCGTGGATTTTGTGGATAACTATGATAATACGATGAAGGAGCCGACACTTCTTCCGGCAGCTTTTCCATCCGTACTGGTAAATGCAAATACAGGTATTGCTGTAGGTATGGCAAGCTCGATCTGCTCATTCAATCTGGCAGAGGTTTGCAGGACAACTATAGGACTTCTCCGTGATCCGGATTTTGATATAATGACTACTCTTGCAGCGCCTGATTTCACAGGCGGCGCTCAGATAATATACGATGAGCAGACAATGAGGGGTATATACGAAACAGGAAGGGGAAGCATAAAGCTCAGAGGCAGATATGTCTATGATAAATATGCGAACTGTATCGACATCCTTTCAATACCTCAGACAACAACATCTGAGGCAATTATAGAAAAGGTAATAGAGCTTGTAAAGAACGGCAAGATAAAGGAAATATCTGATATCAGAGATGAAACCGGTATTGATGGTCTGAAAATAACGATAGATCTCAAGCGTCAGACAAATCCTGAAAAGCTGATGGCTAAGCTCTATAAGCTGACACCTCTGCAGGATACATTCTCATGTAATTTCAATGTGCTTATCGCAGGTACACCGAGAGTAATGGGAATAAAAGAACTGTTGAATGAGTGGTCGGCATTCAGGATAGAATGTGTAAAGAGAAGAACATATTTTGACCTTCATAAAAAACAGGAAAAGCTGCATCTGCTCAGAGGTCTGGAGAAAATACTGCTTGATATAGATAAGGCGATAAGGATCATCCGTCATACGGAAGAGGAAGCAATGGTTGTACCTAATCTTATGGAGGGCTTCCAGATAGATGAGATACAGGCTGAGTATGTTGCAGAAATAAAGCTGAGACACCTGAACAGGGAGTATATCCTTAAACGGACGGAGGATATCTCACAGCTTGAAAAGGATATCGCAGAGCTTGAGGCAATACTTGCAAGCAGGACAAAAATAAAGAATATAATAATAAGAGAGCTTTCTGAGATAGCAGAAAAGTATGGTCAGCCGCGCAGGAGCATGATAATTTATGCGGATGATATAGAAGATGACGATCCTGAAGAAAATACCCCGGATTATACAGTAAATCTTTTCTTTACAAAGGAAGGATATTTCAAGAAAATAACTCCTCTTTCACTGAGAATGAGCGGCGAACATAAGCTGAAGGATGGAGATATGATAACAGAGCATTTTGAGTCAACAAATAATACGGATCTTATTTTCTTCACGGATAAGTGCAGCGCCTACAAGACAAAAGCACAGGCATTTGCAGATACAAAAACAAGCGTACTTGGAGATTATATACCGTCAAAGCTGTCGTTTGATGAAAACGAAAATGCAGTGTATATGGTACCGACAAAGGATTATAAGGGATTTGTATATTTTGTATTTGAAAGCGGAAAGGTCGCAAAAGTACCGCTGTCGTCATACGAAACAAAACAGAACCGCAGAAAACTGGCAAATGCTTACAGTGATAAAGAAGCGCTTGCAGCAGTATGCTTCTCCGAGGATGAGAATTGTGATATTGTAATGATATCAAGCTCTGGTCGGGCACTAGTAGTGAACGGAGGAGAAATATCCGTTAAGACAACAAGAAATTCACAGGGAATTGCTGTTATGAAACAGAAAAAGGGACACCGTGTCATATCTGCTCAGATATTGACGGCTGATATTCTGAGAGATCCTGAGAGATACCGGGCAAAGAATATCCCGTCAATGGGACAGCTGCCAAAAGGTGAACAGGGAGAACAGCTTACTCTGGAATAAAAAAAATGGCTCCGCCGCAAGCGCAGCGAAGCCCGGACAGAATTATTATTCTATGACGGGTTTTCCGTCATAGATATGATGTGCTGTTATTATGAATAGTAGTCGTGGTAATCTTTGCCTTTGAAGGGTGGAGATTACCATTTTGTTTTTGAGGGCATAAAATTATATATGGTCATAATCAATAAAATAATAGAATTGGATTATACTATTTTTATTTAAAATTGCACCTGATTTGCTGAATAATTAAAAGCCTATTGACATAATTAATTTGTGAGAGTAAAATAATTGTATAGCTGTGTTCGGATCGTAGCGCTATATCCATTACAAATTCTGTGAGAATTGTTGAATGGATCTATATTGAATAATTGAGCATATGTTAAGGAATCGCAGGTTTTCGGAATCGTCATCAGGAAAACACGGTTCTGTCGGATCCCCTTTGTTTTTCTGATCGTTAAGGTGCGTCAGATAGTACGGATATTGTAGGGGTAGTTTTTGCTGTGCTCGGAAAATGGAGGTAATTAAGTGGTATCAGGTTATAATAAGAAAAATGTATCAAAAACTGTTAAGGGGAAGAGTATGAAAAAAATACGCCGCCCCTCTGCGGATGCTGCCATGAAAAAAACTGCTGAAAGAAAGAGTAATTCAAGAAGGACTAATGACCGTAAAAACTCAGATAAGATCGAAGCAGTGTCCGGAACAAAATTGTTTGAAAGAGTTATGTTTACTCCGAAGCCGATGGATCAGCATTTCGGAGGCGGAGATGTTATGCTGGATCCTCCGTATGCAAGGACCGCATCCGGCAGAGGCAAATCATCTGCGGACTATCGCAGCAGAGGAGATTATCAGATGAAAAGGAATTCTTATGGCAGGAGCCAGCCGTCCTCCGTAAAGATCACATTCCTCGGCGGCCTTAATGAAATAGGTAAGAATATAACGCTTTTTGAATATGAGGACGATATGTTCCTCCTTGACTGCGGAATGGCTTTTCCGGATGGTGATATGCTTGGAGTTGATCTGGTAATACCGGATTTCACCTACCTTGAAAGAAACAGGGATAAGATCAGGGGTATAGTGCTGACTCACGGTCATGAGGATCATATCGGATCTCTGCCGTACCTTCTGAAAAATCTTAACTTCCCGATATACGGAACATCACTTACACTGGGACTTGTAGGCAGTAAGCTGAAAGAGCATAATCTGCAGAGCAAGGCTAAACTGAATGTTGTGAAGGCAGGACAGAAAATAAAACTCGGCAAGTTTTCAATAGAGTTTATCCATGTGAACCATTCTATACCGGATTCGGTCGGACTTGCAATACAGACACCTGCCGGAACGATCGTGCATACAGGAGATTTCAAAATAGACTGTACGCCTACAACCGGCGGAATGATAGATCTGTCGCGCTTTGCAGAGCTTGGCAAGCAGGGAGTGCTTGCGCTGATGGCGGATTCTACAAATGCTGAAAGACCCGGATATACGATGACGGAACAAAAGGTCGGACATACATTCGATATGCTGTTCAAGGAGGCTGAGGACAGCCGTATAATCATCGCTACTTTTGCGTCCAATATAGGCAGAATACAGCAGATACTTGACTGCGCTCAGAAATACGGCAGAAAAGTAGCGTTTTCAGGCAGAAGTATGGTAAATAATATGGCTATTGCCGGAGAACTGGGATATGTTGATATTCCGGATGGGCTGGTCATTGATCTTGATATGCTTGGGGAATATACAAAGGATCAGATAGTGCTTATAACTACAGGAAGCCAGGGAGAGCCTATGTCTGCGCTTTCAAGAATGGCGTATTCAGACCACAGGAAGGTCGAGGTCGGTCCTG
>CACZSM010000107.1 GCA_902783815.1 uncultured Ruminococcus sp. | reverse complement strand
TGATATAAAGCCGCCTGTGGAGCGTGTGTACTGCCGTTTGATTGTTATTGATGTACACACTGCCATATAGATGGGTGTTCGCTGTCCAGGAGAATCCTATCCTGCTGCTGCAAAAGATAAGGCAGTGTGGGAACGCTACGAACGTAAACGGGACTTTGAGGAATAGAAAGACACGAGGGTGTTGTATAAAAATTTGGCCATATAAAGAAAACAGCGGCAACAGGATTCATCAACTACAGTAGTAGTAGAAAGATCTGGTAATGCAGCACTAAAGTTATTCAAATCATAAAGTTTAGTTTCATCATCAGCTTTAGCAATATTTGCTTGTTTTTTTACAACAGTTCCATCTGTCTTCCTATATACAGTATAATACTGTGAAGTTGTTGTACTTGTCGGAGTATTATACGCAATACTGCTCAATCTGCTCATGTTCATTACTTCTTCAAGGGACATCCTAACATAAGCATCAACAGAGCCTGTATTTACTACAGAAACATCCTTGTTAACTTCCTGACCGGGTGTCATATCCTTCGGGGGTTTAAAATCTTCCACGAGGGTTACGCCATAATCGGCTGTTGCAGTAAGTCTGTTGGTTACTTCATCTTTACTTGTGAACCAAGCGAATGTTGTGCAGGCAAAAAGAATGAAATGACCCGAAAGCCGCATAAACACAGTATTTTTAAGCATTTTTTACACTATTTTTTTCAGTCTGGAACCGGTACTGAAATTTCGTATATGTAGGGATAGGCAAAAAATCCGGCAAGCCGAAAGACTTGCCGGGAGAAGTTTTTGTTGTCTTAAAGTTGGAACAGACTATTTTTTTGTAATACGGAGCAGACCTCCATAGCGGCAAGGGACGAGCAAAGAATTCCCATCCGCAAGACAGATATCCGGATTTCCGTTGATATGGATCTCGGTAATCAGTTCAGGAGAATTCAGATTGCTGATATCAACGAAGGTCAGCAGATCAGAATATTCTCTTGAAACAATGAGGGTATTTCCCCAGACAGAAGGCTTGCCTTCTAATTTCACTCCGCTCACAGATTTAACAGAGGATATCCGGTTTGTTTCCGGGTCAAGGAGGACATAACCGCCGTCATAGATAGCGATACAATCATTTCCATAAGCAGTCATACCATTGCTTCGGAAATAGACAATATTTTTCTGAGGCAGTACCTGATTAAGAACGCCATTCTCCGAGAAGAACCAGGTAATATTTTTCTCACCGCCGATACCAATGAATTTGTTTTTTACAAGGCCGTTGCATATAGTTCTGAAATAAGTTGAGCCAAGTTTTGGCAGACGGTATTCTTCCTCCTCAAAGGGGTGATAGATATCCGAAATGTTAATGACGCAATGAGAAACCATAGATGCTTCAACAACAGCGAAGCAGTTATCGTTTGTGATCTGAATTGAGCCGAAGCAGATATCACTTTTATCGGTAATACAATGGCTTATATTATTGATCCTGCCATTTTTCCACTGATAAATTCCGAGACCGCTGCTGCATTCAGCGGTATAGATAATATCGCCGGAAACTTTTATATCACGCACAGGGCTTTTAGTTTTAAGCTCCGTAATTTTTTTAAGGTTTTTATCAAGGATAATTATTCCGCCGTTGCCGCAGGCAAGAGCATAAAGGTCATTCAGCTTAGCGGCGGCCCAGATCTGATAGCCGCAGTCAAAATGCTCAAATTTATAATTACGGTCATACGGCAGAGAGTAGCCTTTATTCAGATATGAAAATTTTGAATTACCGTTATATACAGCAGGACGGATATCATCAGATTTATAGGAATAAATACCCATATTGGAGGATATCATATACAATCTGCCATTTGAAAGCAGCGTATGGAAAACAGCCCCAAAGGATTCTTTTGAATTATCGAAAGACCAGACATACACTCTGTTGTCAGCGCCATAATCTATATATTTTTCCGAGGTTATGTCAGCGTGGATCAGGAGTTCTTTTTTAATGACCGGGCGGTTTACATTGCTGACATCGACAATAACAGTACCATAGCATATACAGCTGACATACGCAAGACCGCCGCTAACCTGAACATCCCAAACATCCTGAAAATTGATATTAAATCTGCCGTCGAATTTAGTAGTTGAGACCCACCTGATATTATGCGGATCACTGACATCAAATATTTCAAGACCATTGCCAGTACCCTTGCCATAATTTTTTACTGAGGAGGTATCATTAGAAGAATTCAAAGCAGTTGCGGCATAGAGATAATTACCGTCGGTAAATAATCCCTGACCAGCGCCGTCGAGATAGATCTGATCCAGAAGGACAGGAGAGTCTATATAATGGATATCCCACACATCTATTCTTTTTTCGTGGTATGCGCTCGCATATAGGATATTGTTATAGACGAAGCATCCCTCATATTCAGCATCACCGGAGAGAGTACAAACATATTTCGGGTCATTGACATTGCTTATATCAACAATTTCGACACCGAACCAACGGCTGCATATAAAAGTGTAGTTACCCTCGGTACAAAGGCCGCAGGCATATTCAGTTGTATCATATTCAGAGCAAAGCACAGGATTTTCAGGGGAGCTGATATCAATGATATAAGCGCCTCTTCGTCTTGCGGTGACGATCAAAGCATTTTTATTTTTATTATATTTTATATCTCTTGCATCACCGAGGCCGTTCATTTGAGTAATAAACCTTGTACTGCCGTTGCTGTTGAGCTTATACACAGAGAGGCAGCTTTCCGGGGTACCCGAAACAGCGTACAAATAATTCCCACAAATAACAGCGGATTTAGCCTTCATAGCGATAGCGGAGTCAGCATCCAAAGTAGTTCTGTTATAATTTTTTATCTGGAAGCAGCCGGTTGTAATATCAAGGGTACCATAAAGATAGCCATAATCAAGCAGTGCAGCATCAGAAATATGGACATCATTATCGGAATGTGAAGTAAATGATACATTATCAATATAGTCCAGACCGGAGGTACAGATATAAAAATAGTAAGGTTCTTCTGAGATGGAGACTCTGTTTTCATTGCCGCCGATATTCACATCGAGCTTAGAGGAGCCAGAGGATGTATAAGCGGCGAATTGGAGGACAATTATAGCAGAAGAATGGCATTTTGCAGACACATCACAGGAAAGGCGGTTATTCCTGCCATAATTTACGGATGAAAACTCAGCATTAATAAAATTATCTGGGAGGAGGAGTTTTCTTGCGCTGCATTTTCCGGCTGTTATATCTACAGCGGAGAAGCCATATCTGTCTGTTTCGGCAAATTTTGAAGGATAGTAATGTATAAGAGAATTTTTTTCTGATGAATGTACAGAGTTTTGCGGTGATTTTTGCGACTGCTCATTCCTGCTATGCTCAACATAGGTGTAAGATGATTCCTCATATACGGATCGTTGTTCCTGTATCTCGGAAGAAAGTGACGAATACGAATGAGAAGATTGCAGTGACTGGCTTTCCTGTTGTTCAGACTGAGATTCTGAGAGTTGTTCAGAGAGTTCAGGATTTTTTGTTTCCTGAACAGATCCGGATTCAGTTTTTGACGGAGACTCGCTTACAAAGGAGTCCTTGTAGGAAGTGTGCAATTGTTCATCGGAAGTGTTTGCAGAGGTGCTGACAGGATTCATTTCAGATGGCAGAGAG
>CACZSM010000106.1 GCA_902783815.1 uncultured Ruminococcus sp. | reverse complement strand
TTCATCTGAAAATAGGCGATATGTTCCTATGGGATATGTTGATAAGAATGTTATCGCAAGTAATGCTGCTTCATTTGTTCCTAATGCAACAATCTTTCACTTTGGAATATTAACCTCAAATGTCCACATGGCTTGGATGAGGGCGGTTTGCGGCAGGCTTGAAAGTCGTTACCGCTATTCAATAAACATCGTCTATAACAACTTCCCGTGGTGCGACCCGACACCGGAACAGAAAGCAAAGATAGAACAGACCGCACAGGCAATACTTGACGCACGGGCATTGTACCCCGACTGCTCCCTTGCCGACCTCTATGACGAAACTACTATGCCGCCTGAGCTGCGCAAGGCTCACCAGGCTAATGACCGGGCTGTTATGCAGGCTTACGGCTTCCCCTACAAAATGACCGAGAGCGAATGTGTGGCGGAGCTGATGCGGATGTATCAGAGGCTGACGAAAAAACAATAAAAACTACCGGGAACCCACCGCTGCGGCAGGTTCCCGGTATTATTATACATATTTGTGAAAATAATTTACTCCCATTCAATAGTAGCAGGTGGTTTAGAGGTAATGTCATAGACGACGCGGTTAACATTTTTAACCTCATTAATAATACGGTTAGATAATTTTTCGAGGACATCAAAAGGGATCTTAGCCCAGTCAGCGGTCATAAAGTCAGAGGTAGTAACGGCGCGGAGAGCGATAGTATAGTCATAAGTTCTGCCGTCGCCCATAACGCCGACGCTTTTAATACCTGTAAGTACGGCGAAGTATTGGTTAACGGAGCGGTCGAGGCCGTTAGCGGCGAATTCCTCACGCAAGATAGCATCCGCATCCTTAAGGATATCGAGTTTATCCTCAGATACATCACCCATAATACGGATAGCAAGACCAGGGCCAGGGAATGGCTGACGGAACACGAGGAATTCGGGAATACCGAGTTCAAGGCCAGCCTTGCGGACCTCATCTTTAAAGAGGTCGCGGAGAGGTTCGATAATACCCTCGAAGCCGACATCATCCGGCAGACCGCCGACATTGTGATGACTTTTGATAACAGCAGACTGACCGGCGCCGCTTTCGACAACATCGGGATAGATAGTACCCTGACAGAGGAAGTCGATTTTTCCAAGTTTCTGAGATTCCTCTTCAAAAACGCGGATAAATTCCTCACCAATGATCTTTCGTTTTCTTTCCGGGTCAGATACGCCGGCGAGTTTAGAGAGGAATCTGTCCTTAGCGTCAACGCGGATAAGGTTCATATCGAACTGTTGTCTGAATACAGTTTCGACCTGATCGCCCTCATCCTTTCTGAGCAGGCCATGATCCACGAAAATACAAGTAAGCTGTTTACCGACAGCCTTGTGGACAAGGAGAGCTGCGACAGAGGAATCAACTCCGCCGGAAAGAGCGCAAAGGACTTTTTTATTGCCGATTTTTTCTTTAAGGTAATCGATAGTATCATTTACGAAGGAATCCATTTTCCACTCGGCATTACAGCCGCAGGCATTGTAGAGGAAGTTTTTAAGATACAGAGTACCCTCAACAGTATGCTGAACCTCAGGATGGAACTGAACGCCAAAGAAGTTTCTTTTATTGTCCTCCATAGCGGCAACAGGACAGTCCTTAGAGATAGCGGTGATCTTAAAGCCATGAGGGACCTCCTCAATCCTGTCGGTATGGCTCATCCAGCACACATTATTTTCCTTTGCAGAGTGGAACAGTAGTGAGGAGGTATTGAATTCGACCTCAGTTTTGCCATATTCCCTGTTATCCTGAATACCGATCACCTTACCGCCGAGAGTTTCAGCCATAAGCTGAGCGCCATAGCAGATACCAAGAACCGGAATACCGAGTTTAAAAAGGTCGGGATCGCATTTAGGGCCATTATCGTCATAGGCACTGTTAGGGCCGCCGGTAAAGATAATGCCCATATATCCCTTTTCCTTAATTTCCGCGGCGCTGATATTATAGGGCTTAATTTCGCAATAGACATTACATTCACGCACTCTTCTGGCGATAAGCTGAGTATATTGTCCCCCGAAATCGAGCACAACAATGGATTCATTTTTAATCTCCATACAATTTCCCCTTTTCAATTCATCCTGAGCAAAACAGATCACTCAACGGTAACGGACTTAGCCAGATTTCTCGGCTTGTCGATATCGCAGCCCTTAAGCGATGACACATAATAAGCGAAAAGCTGCAGCGGTATCACAGCGAGAGAAGGCAGAAGCATATCGCAGGATTTCGGAATAAAAATAGCCTGACCGATATTTGCCAGTTCCGGGTGAGTATCGCAGGCGATAACGATAACATCCGCACCTCTTGTTTTAACTTCCTCAATATTGCTGACGATTTTTCCGATAAGCTCCTCATGAGTAGCCAGAGCAATGACCGGAGTACCCTTTTCAATAAGAGAGATAGTACCATGCTTAAGCTCACCGGCAGCATAAGCCTCACTGTGAATATAGGATATCTCTTTAAGCTTCAGAGAGCCTTCCAGTGAAAGCGCATAGTCAATATTTCTTCCGATAAAGAACACATCCCTGCTGTTAAAGAACTTAGAAGCAAGATACTGTATTCTTTCCTTATTTTCAAGTATCTTAGTTATTCTTTCCGGCAGACTTTCAAGTTCACCGATAAGAGCCTTGTACTCATCCGGAACAATAGTACCGAGCATATCGGCAAAATACAGAGCCATAAGATAGATAACAGCAAGCTGAGTGCTGTATGCCTTTGTAGTGGCAACAGCTATTTCAGGGCCTGCCCAGGTATAGATAACATCATCAGATTCCACAGCAATAGCGCTTCCGACAACATTAACAATAGAGATAACATGAGATCCCCTTCTCTGAGCCTCCTTCATAGCCTCTTTTGTATCAGCCGTCTCACCGGACTGGCTTATGACCACAGTAAGCACCCTGTCATTTATAATAGGGTCGCGATAGCGGAACTCAGATGCAAGATCAACCTCTACAGGTATCCTCAGCATCTTTTCAAATATATACTTCGCCACAACACCTACATGATAGGCGCTTCCGCAGGCAAGTATATTTATTTTCGTAAATTTCCTGAGCTGTTCAGCATTGAGATGTATCTCATCAAGAACTACTCTGCCATTTTTCAATCTCGGAGATATAGTCTTAGCGACTGCCTCCGGCTGTTCCATGATCTCCTTGAACATAAAATGCTCGTAGCCACCCTTTTCAGCGGCGCTTACATCCCATTCAACTGTTTCAATTTCCTTATGAAGCTCATCCTTATCAGTATCTATTATACGGATGCCATCTCTTCTGATAATTGCGATCTCGTTATTTTCGAGTCTGTATATTTTTCTTGTTTTAGAAAGGATAGCCGTAACATCAGAAGCGATATAGTTCTCATTTTCGCCGATACCGATAATAAGCGGACTTTCCTTTCTTACAGCGATTATCTCATCAGGATCATCCTGACTGATAACTCCGAGAGCATAAGAACCCTCTAATTTTTCAAGTACCTTAATAATAGTATCAATAAGATCTCCCTTGTAGTAATACTCAATAAGCTGAGCTATTACCTCAGTATCCGTCATAGAACGGAAAACGATACCCTTTGCAGTCAGATTGTCCTTAAGCTGCTGATAGTTTTCAATAATACCGTTATGCACCACAGCAAACCTTCCCGATTCGCTGAGATGCGGATGCGCATTGACATCTGACGGTTCACCATGAGTAGCCCATCTTGTGTGTCCGATGCCGACAGTACCCTTAGTATTTTTGCCGTCGTCAGTGAGCTTCCTCAGATCGCCGACCTTGCCCTTTGCTTTTTTTACAATAAGCTCCGACCCGTCATTAAGACAGATACCGGCACTGTCATAGCCTCTGTATTCCAATGTCTGCAAGCCGTCAAGCAGAAAAGGTCCTGCCTGCTCATATCCGATATAGCCGACAATTCCGCACATATCAAAACCCTCCGCTTATCTGTAAATAATATCCTCACGCTTCGGCCCGTTGGAGATCATTTTAAACGGTACGCCCACTGCCTTTTCTGCAAACTCGATATATCTGCGGCAGTTTTCCGGAAGCTCCTCATATTTCTTTATGCCCCTGATATCGCACTTCCAGCCCGGAAGCACCTCCAGTACAGGCTTAGCTCTCTTAAGTTTTGTTGTTGACGGGAAGTAATCTATTTTTTCTCCGTCAAGCTCATAAGCAACGCAGACAGGTATCTCATCAAGATAACCGAGGGCATCCAGCACAGTAAATGCAACCTGAGTTGCGCCCTGTACCTTACAGCCATAACGGGTCGCAACGAGGTCAAGCCAGCCCATTCTTCTTGGTCTGCCGGTTGTTGCACCGTATTCGCCGCCGTCGCCGCCTCTTTTTCTAAGCTCATCAGCCTCATCGCCGAATATCTCACTTACGAATTCACCTGCGCCGACTGCGCTTGAATAAGCCTTTACAACTGTGATAATATCCTTTATCTCATAAGGAGGAATACCGCCTGCTCCGACAGCGCCGTAGCCTGCGATAGTATTTGAAGAAGTCACCATCGGATAGATACCGAAATCAGTATCTTTAAGAGAGCCAAGCTGACCTTCAAGCAGAATATCCTTTCCGTTCATAACGGCATCGTGGACGATATCGAAGGTATTTGCAGCATACGGAGCAAGAGCCTCCTTATACTCCATCAGTTTTTCAAACATCTCGTCAACGCTGATCGGTGACTTATGATAAACATTTTCAACGATAGCATTTTTAACTTCAAGTATTCTGCTGATCTTTTCCCTCAGACCGCTTTCATCATCAAAAAGCTCATTCACCTGGAATCCGATCTTTGAGAACTTATCGGAATAGAAAGGTGCAATACCAGATTTAGTTGAACCGAAGCTGCGGGAGGAAAGTCTTTCCTCCTCATAGCAGTCGAACAGAACATGATATGGCATAACGATCTGTGCCCTGTCAGACACCAGAATATTCGGCATCGGGACACCCTTATCCGTAAGCTCCTTTATTTCTCTGACAAGATTCTCCACACTGAGTGCTACGCCATTGCCTATGACATTTATTATCTTGTCATTGAAAACGCCTGACGGAAGCTGATGCAGTGCGAACTTGCCGTAATTATTTATTATTGTATGACCGGCATTGCTGCCGCCCTGGAATCTTATTACCATATCGGATTTCTGAGCGAGGACATCCGTGATCTTGCCTTTACCCTCATCGCCCCAGTTTGCTCCGACGATCGCTCTGACCATTATATTTGACCTTCTTTCGTAAAATAATATTATTATGCAACAGGCGCTACAAGCACCCTTCCTGTTCCTCGATATACATTGACAAGACCCTCTCCGGAAGCTGCCGAACCGATAAGTGATCTTGTTGATTTTTCAACAGTAAAGTTAAGGCTCTGTGACCATGCGATAGCCATATTTCCGTCGATCTTAAGAGTATCGTTATCGAGATCGAAGATAAGCAGTTCTTCTGCCGGAACAGGACTTTCAAGTACAGCTATACCGGTTCCGTAGAGAGTATTATTGAACATACCCTCGCCGCCGAGAGCCGCTGACGAAAAGTTTGATCTTGCTGTTACCTGCATCTGTACGGTATCATTGCAGGCAAGGAACATACCGTCCTCAATAGTCATTGCGCCGTTCCATTTTGCAAGATCCTCAAGGAGGATATATCTGTATGTCGGTTCAAGTATAACGCAGCCGGTACCGAAGTATCTTGGCTTGATAGCGCTTTCACTTGTGACCTTGCTGCTGACGATCTTTTTAAGGAGGTCGCCTGCACCCTTTACATTCGTTGATATATCCACACTGCCGGTAGTTATCTGCATAGCGCCTGCCTGGAGTATTACGCCCTGATTATTGAGAGCCGCTATTACCTGTCTTTTTCTTACGCCCATCTGAGACATAAAGTAAGCTGTCTGAGCAGTTCCGGGTACTACGGACAGATCCTTCTGATACTCGATAACGGTGAAGCAGCCGTTCTGATTTATCACCTTTCTTGCCTGTGTCTGGCTATAAACATTTGTATTTATCATAGAATAAAACCTCCGTTTCTGTAATTTACTTTCAGGTGTTCCCTTTAGATGTCAAGAATATCATACATTTATTTCTGCTGTTTCAGTTTCCATATCCGAATACGGCGCAAGTGCTGCGGCTACTGTTTCATTCAGGAAATCCTCTGTCTGCTGCGGTGCTCTGCCGACATACTTTTCCGGAAGCAGTATAGATTCCAGTTCCTCCAGTGTTACTCCGAAAGCAGGGTCAGCCGCGATCCTTTTCAGAAGGTCATTTTCGCCGCCATCCTGTTTTATTACCTGTGAAGCCGCCATTGAATGTTCTCTGATCCTCTCGTGCAGATCCTGACGGTCGCCGCCGCGTTTTACGGCATCCATCATAATATTTTCAGTTGCCATAAAAGGCAGTTCTCTTTTCAGATGAGCCGTTATAACCTTGTCATACACAACAAGACCATTGCTGACATTCATATAAAGATTGAGGATCGCATCAACAGCGAGGAAAGCCTCCGGAACGCTGAGGCGTTTATTTGCGGAGTCATCAAGAGTTCTCTCGAACCACTGAGTCGCGGCAGTAATATATGGGTTCATAACATCAGCCATAACATATCTTGCCAGGGATGCCATTCTTTCACTTCTCATAGGATTGCGTTTATACGCCATTGCAGAGGATCCTATCTGATTTTTCTCAAACGGTTCTTCTATTTCCTTCATATGCTGGAGGAGTCTTATGTCGTTAGAGAATTTTGAAGCGCTCTGAGCTATTCCTGCAAGAACATTAAGCACTCTGCTGTCCAGTTTTCTTGAATAGGTCTGTCCGGAGACAGCGAAGCAGTCCTTATAGCCCATTTTTTCTGCTATAAGCCTGTCGAGTTTTTTACATTTCTCATGGTCGCCCTCAAAAAGCTCGAGAAAGCTTGCCTGAGTACCCGTAGTACCCTTACAGCCGAGCAGCTTCATACTGCCGAGGACATATCTTACATCCTCCAGATCCATAAGAAGATCCTGAATCCAGAGTGCAGCCCTTTTTCCGACTGTTGTAGGCTGAGCCGGCTGAAAGTGTGTAAAAGCGAGTGTCGGCAGGGACTTATACTTTTCTGCGAACTCGGAAAGGAGTCTTATAGCGCTTACGAGTTTTTTCTCAACGATTTTCAGAGCCTCAGTCATAATAATGACATCGGTATTATCACCGACATAGCAGGATGTAGCCCCAAGATGGATGATACCCTTTGCCTTCGGACACTGTACTCCATAGGCATACACATGGGACATGACATCATGACGGACAAGAGCTTCTCTTTCCTCAGCCACCTCATAATTTATATTATCGGCATTAGCTTTCAATTCCTCGATCTGCTCATCCGTGATATCAAGACCAAGTTCTTTTTCAGATTCTGCAAGAGCGATCCAGAGTCTTCTCCAGGTTCTGAATTTCTTATCAGGGGAGAAGATATATTTCATTTCCTTATCCGCATATCTTGATGAAAGCGGAGATTCATATGTATTTTTCTGCATAAAATTTTACCTCATCACGACTGTTTTTATCTGTCAGCCTTCGTCCTTACCGATACAGGCTGCGGCGTCCTTCTTTTTCTCAGGGAGCTTCTTATCGAAATCCACTCCGCCTCTTTCCTTGCCTGCAAGCATTTTTTCAGGTATTCTTGTGGGATAATTTCCCGAGAAGCAGGCATCGCAGAAGCCGCTGCATCCTCCGACCATATCGCACAGCTTATCCGCAGGCAGAAATCCCAGTGAATCCGCGCCGGTAAGCTCACATATCTCATCTATGGTATGCTTTACGGCTATAAGTTCATCACGGCTTGGAATATCCGTACCGTAGAAGCAGGGCCATATGAAAGGCGGAGAGCTTATTCTGAGATGTACTTCTTTTGCGCCGGCGCTCCTGAGCATCCTTACTATTCTGTCGCAGGTAGTTCCTCTTACGATGGAGTCATCAATAACGACGACTCTTTTATCCTTGAGGACAGACCCCAGCGGATTGAGTTTAAGTCTGACGCTTTTTGCTCTTTCCTTCTGAGTAGGCTTGATAAAAGTTCTTCCGATGTAGCCGTTTTTAACGATACCCTTTTCATAAGGAATACCTGATTCCTCGCTGTAGCCGATAGCTGCATCTATGCCGGATTCCGGTACGCCTATGACAATATCCGCATCCACCGGAAATTCTCTTGCAAGTATTCTTCCTGCCTCCTTACGGGATTCATAGACGCTGATACCGTCTATAACGGAGTCTGTTCTTGCGAAATAGATATATTCAAACACGCAGAGTGATCTTTTAGCCGTCTGAGCCAATGGCGTCATAATTGAGTGAACGCCGTCCTCATCCGCAACGACTATTTCTCCGGGCATCACATCTCTGACGAAATCCGCTCCGCAGGCGGCAAGCGCACAGGTTTCCGAAGCGAACACGATGCTGTCTCCGAGCCTTCCCATACAAAGCGGACGGAACCCATTAGGATCTCTTGCCGCGATGAGCTTTTTCGGACTCATAACGAGCAGTGAATACGCTCCTTCTATCTGAGCCATAGTTTTCTCGACAGCCTCTTCAACGGAAGCCGCCTTAATTCTTTCTCTTGCGACAAGATAAGCTATAGCCTCCGAATCTATAGTAGTCTGGAAGATAGCGCCTCGTCTTTCAAGTTCTTTTCTGACCTCATAGGCATTTGTCAGATTACCGTTATGTGCGATAGCAAGAGTACCCTTCACATAACGCATAACAAGCGGCTGTGAGTTTTCACGCACACTGCCGCCTGCAGTAGAATATCTGACATGAGCTATTGCCATCTGACCCTTAAGGGAATCCAGTATTTCGTTATTAAATACCTCGCTGACAAGTCCCATATTTTTATAGCCGGACACTACTCCCCTGTCATTTACTGCGATGCCGCAGCTTTCCTGACCTCTGTGCTGCAGAGCCAGAAGTCCGTTATAGCAGGCATAAGCCGGCGCGGAGGTATCTCCGCCGTATATTCCGAATACACCACATTCCTCATGCAGTTCCTCGGAAAAAAATTCCTGTGAACCGATATCCAAAAAATTCACCCCTGAAATAGTGTGAAGTGTTAAGAGCTATGTTTCAGCGCATCATTCCGCAAAAACGCCGGACAGATCAATGCTTACTGCACACTGCTCCTGACCTTCATTGCCGTCAACTTCCGCCGCGCCGCGGACTTATTTGCCAAGACCGATGCGTCTCATCATTTCCGCATAGGCTTCTTCAACTCCGCCGAGATCTCTGCGGAAACGATCCTTATCCAGTTTTTCATGGGTCTTTATATCCCAGAAGCGGCAGGTATCGGGGCTGATCTCATCAGCAAGCACGATCTCGCCGTCAGCTGTTTTACCGAATTCGAGTTTGAAGTCGATAAGTTCTACGCCAACGCTTGCAAAGAACTCAACCATATACTTATTGACATCGAGAGCCATTTTGCTTATCTTATCTATATCCTCCCATGTAGCGGCGCCGATAGCCACAGCGTGATAAGAATTGATAAGCGGATCGCCGAGCGCATCATCCTTATAGGAGAATTCCAGTACAGTAGTTTTAAGCTCAGTACCCTCTTCAAGACCGAGGCGCTTTGCCATAGAGCCAGCCGCCTTATTTCTGATGATGACCTCAAGCGGAACTATTTTTACTTTCTTTACGACTGTATCCCTGTCGTTAAGTTCTTCAACATAATGAGTCTTTATACCCTTTTCCTCAAGAAGTCTGAACATAAAGTTGGACATTCTGTTATTCACAACGCCCTTGCCTGTGATAGTACCCTTTTTCAGACCATTAAAAGCTGTTGCATCGTCCTTATACTCAACGATACAAAGCTGAGGATCCTCAGTTGCGAATACCTTTTTTGCCTTACCCTCATAAAGCTGTTCCATTTTTTCCATTGATAATTACTCCTCTCAGACAATAGCATACAATATATTACTCAGCCCCTAAGAGCCGATAAAAAACACACTTAAATTATACAACCATTACAGGATTTAAGCAAGCAATTATACAAACGAAATAATTTTTTGACACTTTTCACAGTTTACTGCAATATTTTTTGTAATTTCTGTCCCTATTCACTTTTCCGTCATTTCTCGCAGTCACAAGTACCGAAACTTGCAAATTCCAGATATCTTTTGTGCAGTTTGCGGCATTATTCGTTACTTTCATGATAATGAAATGCAAGTTCCCAAAAAAAACTTTCAGAAATTTTAAAAAAACACTTGAAATGATAAAAAAAATATGTTACAATCATGTTCGTGTCAGACATCAGAGGTCTGAGCAGCGAATTTTTATTGGTAATATTTTAAAAGGAGTGCTAAGAAATGTCATATGTAAGTGAAGTACTTGAAAAAGTCATCGCAAAAAACCCCTCTCAGCCTGAGTTCGTACAGGCAGTCAAGGAAGTCCTTGAATCCATCGAGCCGGTCATCGAGGCTAACCCGAAGTATCAGAGCGAGGCTATCCTCGAAAGAATAACCGAGCCTGAAAGACAGCTCATGTTCAGAGTTCCGTGGGTAGATGACAACGGCAATGTACAGGTAAACAGAGGCTTCAGAATCCAGTTCAACAGTGCTATTGGTCCGTATAAGGGTGGACTTCGTCTGCATCCTTCAGTAAATCTGGGCATCATCAAGTTCCTCGGATTTGAGCAGATCTTCAAGAACAGCCTTACAGGTCTTCCGATCGGCGGCGGCAAGGGCGGCTCTGACTTCGACCCGAAGGGCAAGAGCGACAGAGAAGTAATGGCTTTCTGCCAGAGCTTCATGACAGAGCTTTTCAGACATATCGGCGCTGATACTGATGTACCGGCAGGCGATATCGGAACAGGCGCAAGAGAGATCGGATATCTCTTCGGTCAGTACAAGAGACTCAAGAACTGCTATGAGGGCGTTCTTACAGGCAAGGGTCTTACCTACGGCGGCTCACTTGCCCGTACAGAGGCTACAGGCTACGGTCTGCTCTATATCACTCAGGAGCTTCTTAAGGATCACGGCACAGATCTCAGCGGCAAGACAGTATGCGTAAGCGGCGCAGGCAATGTTGCTATCTACGCTACTCAGAAGGCTCAGCAGCTCGGCGCAAAGGTCGTAACACTCGCTGATTCAACAGGCTGGATCTACGATGCAGAAGGCATTGATGTTGAAGCTGTAAAGGAGATCAAGGAAGTCAAGAGAGCAAGACTTTCAGAATATACAAAGTATCGTCCGAACGCTCAATATACAGAGGGCAAGTTCATGTGGACAATTCCTTGTGATGTTGCGCTTCCGTGTGCTACACAGAATGAGCTTGATGTTGAGGCTGCTCAGAACCTTATCAACAATAAGGTAACAGCAGTTTGCGAAGGCGCAAATATGCCTACTACACTGGAGGCTACAAAGATGTTCCAGGATGCAGGCGTACTGTTCGTACCTGGCAAGGCTGCAAACGCAGGCGGCGTTGCTACATCTGCTCTTGAAATGTCACAGAACAGCCAGAGACTTTCATGGACATTTGAAGAGGTT
>CACZSM010000105.1 GCA_902783815.1 uncultured Ruminococcus sp. | reverse complement strand
GGAGTGCGACCAAAGGCTCTGCCTTTGGAAACCGCAAGCCTTTGAAAAGGCTTGACCGAAACTTTTGCCTTTTTGTTGGCTATTTTTTTAAAAGAAAGTTGAATTTCATGTGTTTAAGGAGGTACATATTGTCATGGAAAACAGAACAACAAATTTTATCGCGGTCCTCGGTGATATCACAAAGGATCACGGTGTTGAAGCCATAGCCAATGCAGCAAATACAAGTCTGCTTGGAGGCGGAGGTGTTGACGGTGCTATTCACCGCGCAGCCGGAAAAGGTCTTTATCTTGAATGTGTTAAGCTCCACGGCTGCAAAACAGGAGAGGCAAAGATAACTGGCGCATACGATCTGCCATGCAAATTCGTTATACATACTCCGGGTCCGGTATGGAACGGAGGAGATCATAATGAGCGTGAATTGCTTGCGTCCTGCTACAGATCATGCCTTCAGCTTGCAGTTGAAAACGGTATCCGCAGTATAGCATTTCCGTCTATTTCAACGGGAATCTACCATTTTCCTCTGAAAGAAGCGGCAGAAATAGCTGTCAGGACGGCAATAGGATTTACTGAGGAAAATCCTGGAAAGCTCGATACAGTAAAATGGGTACTGTTTGACAATTTTACATACCTTACATACAAAAGAGAAATAGACAGACAGATCGTTAGTGGTGAATAAATATGGAAATTAATCAGATATATAATACACAGCTTAAGGAACAACTTGGAAATGCAGCAATAGCTACACTTATTGATGATGAGATAATAGATGAAAATGAAATAAGCGGTCTTGGCATCAGGTTCGGTTATATTTTTACTACTGATGATAATGAGCTGGAGGCGCTCTATACTGTGAAATGCGCCGGAAAGACCTTTTATTTCTCAGTACGGCGTGATGCGATCATGATTGAAGACATTGATGAGGATATGTTTGAAAAAACTGTTACAGAGATGAAAAGCTGTCATCCATGTATTATGAGCAATGAGCTGTCCGAAACAGATGTTCAGAAGGCAAGACACGAAAATAACAATAAATTTCTTTCAGAAAATGATATTGCCGTATCGCAGACACTGACCTGTCTTTATAATGATGAAGATGTCAGGATAAAAAGTATAGATGAAGCAGCAGACAGAGCGATTGCCTGTTTGTTGTGCGTACAGATAGCCTGTGACATAGCAAACGATGATTATGAGGAAAGCGTCAAGTTTTTCAGACCACTGTTTGAAAAATATGAGGTTCAGAACTGTCTTAATTCAAAGGAAAAAAGAATTCTTGACGGCAGCTATACCGTACAGGATGCGATTGATATGGACTGGGCGTATGAATCGTACTGGGCATTATGCTGGTGTATGGGTCTTGTAGATGATATAAGCGATGGCAGTGTGATTTGCGACTGTGAAAAAGCAGTATCATTTCTTATGGATTCATCCACTAAAACGGAATTCAAAAGTAAGTGCAGACTGAGATCAAAGGAAGAAATACTCGATATGCAGGATCTGTATTATCGTTATCAGTGGGCAATAAATGACAGCAAGGTAAATGAGACTTCATCATCCGGAGATCTTGACCCGTCTATAGTTATTGAAAGAAGAAGGGCACTTGAATGGATGCTTCGTGATGTTGATGACTGGTACGATATCAGTCTTGATGCGTAAAAAATAGTCTGAACTGGTAAAAAGGTGATAAAATGGAGAAAGATGATTTATTCAAATCTATGAAGCCGACTCAGGCTCTTGCTAAAATGGCTCTGCCGACAGTTGCAAGTCAGGTTATCATACTGCTTTATAATCTTGCTGATACATGGTTTATAGGCAGAACAAATGCTCCGAATATGATCGGAGCATCCTCTCTTGCGCTGACGGTCTATCTGGCGGCTGTTGCGCTTGCAAATGTATTTGGAGTCGGCGGCGGAACACTTATGGTTCGTCATATCGGAAGAAAGGATACTGATTCCGCCAGAAGGGTTGCTGCATATACTGTAACAGCTTCTGCTGTTGCGGCTCTTGTTTTTTCCGTACTGCTTGCAGTATTCATGGATCCCGTACTACGACTTTTAGGAGCAGATGATGAAACAATAGTATATGGCAGACAGTATTTATTTACTACCTCCGTCATCGGAACGATACCTACAGTATTATCAATGTGTATGCCGCAGCTTCTCCGCAATGCCGGTTATGCCAAAGAAGCCGGAATAGGCGTAGGGCTTGGCAGCCTGCTCAATATACTGCTCGACCCGTTGTTCATGTTCGTGATACTTCCGAAGGGTTACGAGGTTCTTGGCGCAGGTATTGCAACTGCGCTTGCGAATGTAGGATCGCTTATTTATTTCCTTATCATCTTCCACAAGGTCAAGGATAAAACCGTTCTGAAAATTTCTTTCAGAAGACAAGACATAGGAAAAGATAATATCAGGTCATTTTACTCAGTAGGCATACCTGCTGCTGTTGCTATTTTTATGTTTGATCTTGTCACAATTGTTATTAACAAGCTTGTTGTTGCATATG
>CACZSM010000104.1 GCA_902783815.1 uncultured Ruminococcus sp. | reverse complement strand
GCCTTGAAAAACAGCAGCATGATCTCAGCAAAGAATATTATTGTTTCAGACGATCCCGAAAATATTGCTGACGATCTCAGAAATATTGATATGAACGGAAACAGTCTGTATTATACAGCCGGAGAAGGCAATATTGCAGTAAGAGTCTTTTCCGGTACAAAAAAGGATATAAGGAGGGAAAGCGATTGGCAAAGCTGACCGCACAGGAATTTAAAAAGGAATTATCATCAGGAGATCTGAAAACAGTCTATCTGATATATGGCGAGGAAAAATACCTTGTCAGAAAATATACGGCTGCTCTTATCTCTAAGGCTGCCGGAAAGGATCCCTCTGAATTTGATCTTATCCGTCTGAACTCCGAGTCCGGCATAGATGAGATTTTTGACAGTGCTGAAATGCTGCCTATGTTCTCGGAAAGAAAATGCGTATGCGTAACTGATCTTGATGTCAATGTCATGCCTGATTCAGAATTCAAGCAGCTTGAAAAATTCGTGGGCGATGTTTCACCATCTACCGTACTGATATTCACTATGCCAACCCTCTCTGCTGAGGAAAAGAAAAAATCCGGGGATAAAAAACAAAGCAAATTTAAAAAACTCCTAGGCGCAATAGAAAAATCCGGTTCCGTAATAGAACTTCCAAGACTTGAGGGTATGCAGCTTGAAAGAACTCTTGTGAAATGGGCAGAGGAAAGAGGCTGTAAACTGCTTACTCAAAATGCCGCAAGGATAATTTCTATGACCGGTACTGATCTTATTGCTCTTGGAAATGAAATTGATAAGCTGTCTGCGTATGCGGACGGCAGGGAAATAACTCAGGAAATTATAGATTTGCTGTGCGTGAAAAACGCTGAGTCCGATATATACGCTCTGTCAAGGGCTATCTCTGCAAATGACTTCAACAGCGCCTATAAACAGCTTTCAATGCTCTTTTCGGAAAATGAAAGACCGGAAATCATCCTCTATTATCTCAGCTCGTCATTTATGGATATGTACAGGATACGAATTGCAGATGAATCCGGGAAAACACTATCTGAGACTGCTAAGGACTTTAAATACGGCAGGCGTGAATTCACACTGAAAAATGCAAGGGCATCCGCTGCAAAATATTCATCCGCTACACTCAGAAAAATACTGGATGTCATCCTTGAAACTGATATCAGACTGAAAAGCTCAAGAGTGAATAACCAGATACTTCTGGAAAGCCTTGTTGCAAGACTTCTGATTATCGCAAAAGAAGGAGCAGATAAATGATAAGAATAAAGGAAGCTGTTATCGTTGAGGGTAAATATGACAAAATAAAGCTCTCAGATTTCATAGACGGACTTATTATTACTACAGAGGGCTTCGGCGTATTCAAAAATAAAGAAAAACAGGCTCTCCTCAGACGGCTTGCAGCTACTAAAGGTCTGCTTATCCTTACGGACAGCGACAGCGCCGGCTTTGTTATCAGAAATTTCCTGAAGGGATGTATTCCTAAAGAACAGCTGAAACACGCCTATATACCTGATATCAAGGGTAAGGAAAAACGCAAGGACAAGCCTTCAAAGGAAGGAAAACTGGGCGTAGAGGGCATGACTGAGGCTGTGCTTGCAAAAGCAATTGCAGCCTCCGGAGCGCATTGTGCCATAGATGATGATAAAAAAAGACACCCCGGAGATATTACTAAAACCGACCTTTTTGAGTACGGCCTTAGCGGCGGAGTGAATTCCGCAGCAAAAAGAGCAAGTATAAAGGAATATCTTGAACTGCCGATGAATATGACCGCAAATTCATTGCTTGATGTTCTTAACAGTCTTATGACAAAAAGTGAATTTATAGATATGTGCAAAAAACTTTTCATCGCAGAGGATGGTGATACTGATGCTTGATATAACGCTTCTTGGCTCCGGCGGTATGCTGCCTACAAAGGAAAGGTGGCTTACCTCCTGCATGATAAGCTGTGAGGGCAGCAGTATTATCACGGACTGCGGCGAGGGTACGCAAATTGCAATAAAACAGGCTGGGTGCCGTCTTTCGACTACTGACCTTATTTGTATTACTCATTTTCATGCGGATCATATCTCCGGTCTGCCAGGACTTATGCTGTCTCTTGGGAATGAGGGCAGAACTGAACCAGTTGTTATTGCCGGCCCTCCCGGACTGGAGCGTATTGTCAGCAGTCTGCTTGTGATCGCGCCTAATCTGCCATTTGAAGTACAGATCATGGAGCTTTGCGAATTGAAGCCGTTTTACAGCGGTTTACTGGAGGTCGTACCATTCCGCGCAAGACACAGCGTAAGCTGCTTCGGCTACAGCTTTATCCTCCACCGCAAGGGTAAATTCGACCCGAACCGCGCAAAGGCGGCTGGAATACCTTTGAAATACTGGTCAGCCCTTCAAAAAGGACAGACAATTACTGACGGAGATGATATTTTTACTCCTGATATGGTACTCGGCGAAAGCCGGAAAGGTCTTAAAGTGACCTACTGCACCGATTCACGACCAGTAAGATCCATAACAGAAAATGCCGAAGGCGCAGATCTGCTTATATGCGAGGGACTGTACTACCTTCCGGAAAAACTGCCGAGAGCTAAAAAAACCGGACATATGCTATATAGTGAAGCTGCACAGATAGCCAGTGATGCTGGCGTCAGAAGGCTGTGGCTCACCCATTACAGTCCGGCAGTAGAGCATCCTGAGGAGGGTCTATCGTTTGCAAAAAGCATTTTCCCTCCGGCTGAGTGCGGATATGACGGCAAACACATAGACCTGCAATACGACAACGAGTAAAAAAAGGAACCGATACTCCATTGAGCATCGGTTCCCTTATGTTAAAGCGGAACAATACCAAAAACTATACCAATAATAAATGCCGCTGCTGATGCAGAAAGCGCAACAACTATAAGCGGAAGATCAAAATATGCCAGAATAAGCGCGACAACTGTTCCGGCAATAGCCGTATAGATATTTCCGGTACTGTAGAAAATAGCGGGAATAGTCATTGCGCTTAGTACAGCGTAAGGAACATAATATAAAAGACTTTTCAGGAAAACTGAATTTATCTTTTTACGAAAAAAAGCAAACGGCACCATCCTTATAATATAAGTTACCCCAGCCATTACAAGTATGTATATTGCAATACTCATTTTTCAGCCTCCTCATCCTTCTGCGGAAAAATCAATGCGCCCAGTACAGATGCAGCTATTCCGCACAGTATAACAGAAAAACCTCCTGAAACGGATGGAAGAAGATAATGGACTGCCGTACTCATTGCTGCCGCTGCTGCAACTACAAACAATATGTTTTTATGCTTTCCTGCCGGAGGAATTATTATCGCAATGAACATTCCGTACAGTACAATACCCAAAGCCGAGCTTATCGCCTTTGGAAGAAGCTCTCCGGCAGCGCCTCCGAGAAATGTCCCAAGCACCCATCCGGCTGTTGATACGGTTATTACTCCATACATATATGAAGGACTCAGCGTACCCTCCTTTGTTGAGCATACTGCAAATATCTCATCCGTAATACCGTAGGCAGCAAGCAGCCTGTGTGGAAAAGTAAAGCTCTTATCCAGCTTTTGCGAAAGCGAAAGCGCCATAAGCGAATATCGAATATTTATAACAAGCTGTACAAGCGCCATTTCAATAAGCGTACCCCCGGATGCTATTACAAGTACGCCCTGGGCCTGTCCTGCCGAAGTAAGATTTGTGAGGGATATCATAAACGCCTCAAACAACGTTAAACCGGCGCTTACAGCCATAATACCGAATCCGAATGATACGGAAAGGTATCCGAGAGCTATCGGAATACCGCTGACTGCACCATTCAGAAACTCTGATCTCTTTTTCATCTGAGCAAACACTCCTGATTTCTTTCGTACAAAACTCCCCTCGCAGAATACACTTCCGCGAAGGGAGTATCTTTTCATTTGCCGCTTTTTTATGGTTTATATGCAAATGGCAGTGTTTTCCATAACAGTATCTTCTTTTTCAATTCCGCAGGAGTTTCTCCTGTAATTTCAAGATAATTGTCATAATTTTTTGTTTTCAGCAGCTTTTTTATAGAATTAAAGCTGAACCCCTGACTCAGAAGCCTGTCAACGCAGCTCATGACAACTGCCGGCAGCTTACTATGGTCAAAATAGCTCATAAGCACAACATCATTTTTATGCTGTCTTTTTATCGTATCTCTGACCCGTATCATTGCATCAAGGCGCTCAAAGCAGTTATTTGATACAGCTGCACTTCCGTCCTTTGTAATGCCATTTTCAAAATCTCTTTCGAGCGCTATATCCGCATGACCGATTATCGGATCATACATCAGGGCATTATATATAAATGCCTCCGCATAACCAAAGGTACAGTCCTCGTAAAACCTGATATTATTTCTCAGCAAAAATTCCCTGTCGAAAAGCACAGCCGTAAAATCCATGACGATACTGCCCCTTATCAGAGCAACCGCCACATCACATCCGGACATACTTTCCAGTACAACAGGCTTTTCATCCCTGTCATTTTCAGGCACCGCAAATACAAAATCCGCGCTCTTCTCAGACGCAGCCTTTACATAATCCTCAAGGTAGTTCTTATACATTCTTGTAGGATACAGAAATGTCACATACTTTCCCCCGGACTTATATATACCCGTATTAAGCGCAGAGCTTACAGTACCTGCTCCGCTTTGTATCACACAGCCCCGGAGATTCTTTTCCTTTAT
>CACZSM010000103.1 GCA_902783815.1 uncultured Ruminococcus sp. | reverse complement strand
GGATAATGCCTTTATTTCTGCATACGACAAAGATACTTCATCTAAATCCTGACACGATCGTACAGGAGACTTACTTGTCATTATCTGACTGATGAACTTTTGCTTATTTTCAAGCATCTGGTAGAGATATGCATCAAATGTGCCTTCAGTAACATATCGGTACAGGTCAACCTTTGCATTTTCGTTGCCCTGTCTTACCATTCTTCCACGCCGCTGTAGGCTAAGTACCCAGCGCCTTGCCATATTGCTATGGTAGGTTTCCAAATACTCGCCCCCGAACCGTGCTTGCACCTCTCAGCGCACACGGCTCTCCATTTATAAACTCAATCTAACTGACCACAGTGTAATTTCTTATGACATTTTCTGCATAAAGCTAAAGTTTTCCTATTTCTTGCTATCATAAGTGCCTCCCAAAAAGATTTTCCTTGCAGGTCTTTAAGCCTATGAACATGATGTATTTCTATGGGTGTATTATCTTTTCCGCATAGTTCACATCTTTCTGCTTTTAACCTGTCAATTAAACTTGTGCCGCCGAAATATTTAATACTAACTGGTATCGAGTCCTCATTTGGTAAAAATGCTTTTTCTTGCCTTTTGAAACCTTTGTTATAGAAGATTCTGGTTATTTCGTTGCCTTTAGCACTCTTGAATTTTACAGCAAAATCCTTGCCGATTCTGAATTTACCAATAATTTTCTTTATTGATGTTCTGTATTTAGTGCCATAGGTTTTGTACATACTGTATTCCATGATATATTTGTAGCTATTTATTATTGAGCTGTTGTTTGCTATGCAATAATAATTATAGAATCCTCGTATCATGCTATTGTAATAATCAAGAATTTCCAAATCATCACAGTCTTTTAGTCTATATAGTGCTTTAGGTTTCCAGATTTCTTTTCCATTATGATAAGTTAATTTCATAGCACCTACATTTAGCAGATGTTTTTTTATTGTATCATTTGATACTTCTAAGACCACTCTGCCTGTATAGTTCCTTACAAGTCTGCCTGTTTTGTCCCTTTTTGTTAGGTTGCTATTTCGTACCCTGATTTCATAACTTAGAAATTTTGCACTTTTTTGGGCGTTTGTAATAAGTGTCTTTTCTTCTGATAATTCTAATTGTAGCTTGTTGTAAAGATAGCTTTTAAAATCTTCTTTTATCCTCTTGCAATCCTCTTTTGAGCCAATTACTCCGCAAAGCCAATCATCAGCATATCTGATATATAATAACCTTGCATAGTTTTTGTCCATAGGGTCGCCTTGAGGAATGTTGACACGTTCTTTTTCAAGCTGCCTTATTCGTGCAATTGCTTCTTCTTTTTCCAAATTAGTATTTGCAGCTTTTAGTGCTGCTCTTGCGTTTTTTAATTCTACTTCATTTCTGCGGTATTCTTTTGTACGAATACGACGTTCGCCTTTTCTGAAACGCTGAGCGTATTCATTAACGTACTTATCAAACTTATCCAAGTATATATTAGCAAGTATCGGACTGATAATTCCTCCTTGCGGTGTACCTGAATAAGTATTGTGAAATGTCCATTTTTCAATATATCCTGCATTAAGAAATTTTCTTATCAGACGGAGAAATCTATCATCATTGATGCGTTCGCTTAGTATATTGATTAGTGTATTATGATTTATGTTGTCAAAGAATCCTTTAATGTCTCCTTCTATAAACCATTTTACGCCTGTAAATGTCTTTTGAATCTTTGTAAGTGCTGTATGACAACTCCTGTTAGGTCTGAAGCCATGAGATGTATATTCAAAATATCCTTCATACATTGCTTCTAATATCATTCTTATAACCTCTTGAAGTAGTTTGTCATCAAAAGACGGTATTCCGAGCGGTCGAAGTTTTCCGTTTTTCTTAGGAATATAAGTTCTTCTTGCAGGTTTTGGCTGATAACTTTCATCTTTGAGTGAACGGATAATATTCTGTATTCTTTCAATACTCATACCATCAACTGTTTGGTTGTCAGTACCTTTTGTCATATTTCCGTCATTCGCATAAATATTTTGATAAGCGATTAAATACAACTCCTCGTTGTAGAGTAAACGGTATAAACGCTCATATTTGTAATCTTTTTGGTTACTGTGTTTTGTTAGACTGATTAACACATTTTCAGGATTTCTCATAATGTCTCACACATTTTCCTTTCTATGATGTTAATGTTATAAACTGCCTTCCTTCGCCATGTAAGTGTTATTATCACTCTCAAACTACTACGAAGGCTCCGTTACCATATCGAATATTCATAAGCCTATGCCTAATAGCTTGTATTCAAGCATTTCGACTTAGGTAATCCCCGTTTAGCAACATAATAACTATTTGGCTTGTTAAGTTGTCGGATATGACTTCCGTCTTTTTATGCTTATTGCATATACGTCATAACTTATCTATGCTTTTGCTCCTGAGCAGCGGAACAAAAGTGCTATGATATGGCGATTTATAACTACCTTACGCCATAGTCCCGACACAGACCGTTCAGACTATCATTTAACCAGTATGGGCTTTATCCTCATACTTAACTTTTCATCTCCCCATTCAGTCGCAGTTTGGTAATTAACTGACTTATGGCTTTACCGACGTGCTATTTTCCCTGATATTTGGATTCCCTCACAGGTCAATCGGTTGATGATAGGACTTTTAGATACTATCCTAATACCTT
>CACZSM010000102.1 GCA_902783815.1 uncultured Ruminococcus sp. | reverse complement strand
TGCCATTTTCTGTGGATAAGCTATATACTTATTGTTCTCACTCTATTCACTATTCGTTATTCGTTATTCTCTATTCTCTCCTTCCGGTGCTGCGCTGGCTTTACAAATGGGAAGTAATAGGATATAATAGGCATAGAAAAAAGTTGAAGGGTGAAGAAAATGGCACTTATTACAGTCTGCGGACTTTCGGTCGATTTCGGCGAATTCCTGCTTTTCGATAATATGAACTTTGAGATACAAAAGGGCGATAAAGTCGGTCTTATCGGAGTAAACGGCTGCGGAAAAACTACACTGTTCAGAATCCTTACCGGCGAGGTATCACCATCCGGCGGTACAGTCGCTATTGATCCGTCTGTCACTGTCGGCTATATGGAGCAGTATGTCTGCCGCAGCCTTGAAAGATCTGCCTACGAGGAGGTTCTCAGTGTTTTCAGTGACCTGCTTGATATGGAAGCAGAACTTGAAGGTCTTAATGCTGTTATCGGCACTGTTTCCAGTGAGCTTAACGAAATGGTCGAAAGACAGTCTTTCCTGCATGACGAATTCACAAGACGCGGCGGACTTACCTGTCGTTCAAGAGCAAGGTCTGCGCTGCTCGGTCTTGGCTTCGATGACGATAGGATGAATCTTCCTATAAGCGCCCTGAGCGGAGGTCAGAGAGCAAGATTACAGCTTGCAAAACTATTACTTTCGGATGCCGATATGCTCCTCCTTGACGAGCCTACAAACCATCTTGATACAGCCTCTGTAGAGTGGCTTGAAGAATACCTCACGGAATCCGGAAAGTCCTATATGGTGATATCCCACGACAGATATTTCCTTGATAAGACGACTAACCGTATTTTTGAAATAGAAAACAAAAAAATGACCCGATACAGCGGTAACTATTCAGCCTACCTCCCCAAAAAACAGGAGCACGATCTCTCTGTACGCAGAGCTTATGATAATACTGTAAAGGAAATAGAAAGGCTTGAAGGCATTGTAGAGCAGCAGCGGAGATGGAACAGAGAGAAAAATATCCGTACAGCGGAGAGTAAGCTGAAGGCCATCGGCAGACTTGAAAAGGGTCTGGAAAAGCCTGACAGCGCTCCGCAGTCCATACATTTTGACCTCTCCGCAAAAACTCAGAGCGGTGAGGATGTACTTGAACTGGACAAGGTAACTCTCGGCTTCGGAGGAGAACCTGTATTCCGTGATGTTTCCTTTGAGGTACACAGAGGAGAGCGTATATTCATATTAGGGCCAAACGGCTGCGGAAAGACATCTCTGCTGAAAGCGATACTCGGCAAATACAGGGTTCAAAGCGGAAAAATACGCTATGGCGCAGGCGTAAAAACCGGCTATTACGACCAGATACAATCAGGTCTGGACAGTGAAAAAACTGTTTTTGAGGAGCTGTCCGATACATTCCCTGCAATGACAAATACGGAGATCCGCAGCATACTTGCAAGGTTCTTATTCAAGGGAGATGATGTATTCAAGTGTCTTTCAGCCCTGAGCGGAGGAGAGAGGGCAAGAGTACTTTTGTCAGAGCTGATGCTGCAGGGTGCAAACCTCCTTTTCCTTGACGAGCCTACCAATCATCTTGATATAAACTCCTGTGCGGCACTGCAGCAGGCTCTGGATGAATATGACGGTACTCTGCTTATCGTGTCACATGACAGATACCTGATAAATGCCCTTGCTGACAAGATACTTTATCTGACCCCGACAGGTATTCAGACCTTCGGAGGCAGCTATGAGGAATTTTTAAAAAAAGCCGATCCGTTCAAAAAAACAGAGGTACAAAAGCCTAAAAAAGCTGAAAAGCAGACGGAATATAAAAATAAAAAAGAACAGGACGCTCAAAGACGCCGTGACAGAGTAAGACTCGGAAAAGTAGAAACGGAGATAGCGGAAAAAGAGGATCTTATCAGAAGCATTAATGAAAATCTGAATTCTCCTGATACAGCATCTGACTATGAAATGCTTATGAAGCTGACTGAGGAGCTTACCGCTGCCGAAAGAGAACTTGAAATGCTTTACAGCGAATGGGAAAGACTTTCGGAAAGTGTCGGATAAAAAAAGCTCCCGCGATGCGGGAGCTTTTTCAAGGATGTTATATATCACATTATAGGATCATACTCTGACTTCTGCCGGCTGAAAAACATATGGCTTCAGCTGATCATAGAACTCATCGGGAATATCCTCGGAGCGTACTTCAAGCTCCAGCGGATTTGAAATATCCAGACTCAGGATACCAATAAGTGAATGGGCATCCATTGTATAGATATCCGATACAAGGTATATCTCATGCTTCGGATAAAGAGAAACCATATCCACGAAGTGTTTAACGCTGTCAAGATCCCTGAATTTTACAAAAGTATTCAACATAACTGAACCTCCGTCTTATGATCACTGATATTATTCTGTTCTGTACATGGCATTTTATACACCATTGTTTTATCTGCCTTTGATATTGTACCAGTTATCGCACCGAAGGTCAATAGAATTCGTGCAGATATCGAATTTTTGGATATTTTAATGATTATTCGGCTTTTAGTTGACATTTAGTAGTTAATTGTTGATATTTCTGAAAAGGCATAAATGTGGTATAATACTGTTTGATATTTATAGGAACCTCTGAAAACCTTATTTGAAAGGATATTGATATGAAAGTCAGAATATTTACTCTGGGCTGTAAGGTCAACCAGTTTGAATCTCAGGCAATGCTGAAACTATTGCAGGAAAACGGCTACCAGCCCGTTCCGGAAAATGACTGCTCCGCTGATATTACTATACTGAATTCATGCGCCGTTACCGCCGCAAGCGAAACCAAGGCTGTCAAGCTGCTGCACCGCATACGCCGTGAAGCTCCTCAAACAGTTATTGTTCTTACTGGCTGTATGGCTCAGACAAACGAAAATGATCTGAGACTTTCCGAGGTCGATATAATTCTCGGAAATAAAAGAAGATCTGCTGTGCTTGATGTACTCGGTCAATACTTCCTGCATAACAAAAGGATCATCGAGGTCGAATCATTCACAAAAAAAGATGATTATGAATCTCTTTCCGTTGATGACTTTTCTGAAAGAACAAGGGCTTTCCTTAAAATAGAGGACGGCTGCAATCGTTTCTGTTCCTACTGTATTATACCATATGCAAGAGGCAGAGTACGCTCCTGTTCGCTTGAATATATTAAAAATGAGGTGTCCGGATTCTATAAAAACGGATACAGAGAGGTCGTTATTGTCGGGATAAACCTTTCATCCTTCGGAAGCGACTGCGGACTTGCTTTTTCTGATGCGGTAAGTACAGCCTGTAATGCTGCTCCGCTTCGTATAAGGCTCGGTTCCCTTGAGCCGGAATCAATGGATCTGGATACTCTTAAAATTCTTTCCCGGTTTGACAATTTCTGCCCTCAATTCCATTTATCTCTGCAAAGCGGATGTAATGCTACTCTGAAAAGGATGAACCGTCATTATACCTGTGAGGAGTATCTGAAAATAGTAAGCGATATACGCAGCGTTTTTGAAAATCCGGCTATAACAACGGATGTAATGGTAGGCTTTGCCGGGGAAACTGATGAGGAATTTGAACAGTCACTTGAATTCGTAGAAAAAACCGGCTTTGCAAAGGTACATATATTCCCCTACTCACGGCGCCCCGGAACAGCAGCAGATAAATTCTCCGGTCAGGTGCCTGCTGATATAAAGAAAAAAAGAGCAGCGGAAATGGCAGCGGCAGCAGACAGGAGCAGAAAACTGTTCCTTGAATCACAGCTCGGAAGAGTCGAAAAAGTGCTTGTTGAAACAAGAAACAGGAACGGCTTTTATGAAGGCTACACTATGAATTATACCCCCGTATTTATCAAGGGTGATGAAAGTATGATAAACACTATTGCAGAGGTACAGCTTACGGAAATCTGCGGCGATGGCTGCATTGGAAAAACTGTATAAAACAAATAGTCCCGGAGAGCCGTAAGCCCTCCGGGTCATTTTATGAAAAATATACTGTTTCTTCCTCCGGCTTCTCCGCAGGCTTTACTTCCTTTACATATAACACTGGTCCGGCTTCTCCATTGAATGCCTTGTCCCTTTCGACCTTTACCTCGGCAGTAACATAGTACCAGCCTTTGTTCTTTACTGTATCAGTGTCCTTCCATCTGCACATAAAGCCTACATAACGGATATCCTCTGCACAGCAGGTCATGGCAAATCTTCCGCCGACAAAGGTTCCCTTCGGCAGCTTCGGACTCCTTGCCGTCAATGCCTTAAAGCGCAGTGTCTTGCCCTCATAGTTTTTCGGCTTATCCATCGCATCAAGATAAAGCAAGCCAAAGTCCTCATCCTTTACCTCAACAACTGGCGCATCCATATCATATGGCAGAGGATCCACTATATCATCATTCTCAATAGTTCCGTCCTCATATTCATATACTATTGCTGCCCTTCTGTTTATCGCCCTTACAATAGTATGCAGCGGCATCTTGTCAAATCCGGGCTTGCAGCGGTTGAAGAAAACTACCTCAGTCGAATTTATCTTGTCATATACAAGCTGACGCATATTATTATTGTACGATACAAAGCTGTTTGCATCAGCCATCATCATTATCTGATATACCATCCAGTTCTGGGGCAGTATCATCCCAAGCTCCTGCAGCGTCCACATACCATTGTATTCGATCATTACTCTTTCGGCTCTGCTTTCGCGCAGACACTTCAGAAGATAATCCTGAGTAAGCTGTTCCTTGCCCTCTGCTATCTTTACAGTGACATTCCTGCCGCCCTTGTATTTTTTGGTATCAAGCTCCTCATCACCGTCTTCAAACAGGATGCAAAGTGTCTTTTCGCCGTTCTGGAATCTCTGGTCGCAAAGTGTTTCATCAATAAACCTCGTTTTTCCCCCGTCCAGAAAGCCTAAAAACAGATATACCGGTATTTCATTCATATTGTTTCACTCCGTTCAGACTCCAAACAGCTTTTTCAGATCATCTTCCACGATCTTTGAGCCGATAACACATATCCTACCCGTATAATCAGCCGATCCTGTCCTAATATCAAACTCATCCGGGACAAAATCATAATGTATCCATTCGCCGTCAGCTCCTGCTACGATACCCTTTGCCCTGAGTATTGCGCCGTACTTGCCGCTGTTCAGTTCATCAAGAATACCCTTTATCTCATCCTTAGTGAATTTTTTGGCTGTTTCTGCGCCCCAGCTTGTAAATACCTCATCTGCATGATGATGATGGTGATGCTCATGGTCGTGATCGTGACAGTGGCACTCCTCGCCGTCCTCGTGGTGATGATGATGCTCATGGCACTCCTCGCCGTCCTCATGGTGATGATGATGCTCATGGCACTCCTCGCCGTCCTCATGGTGGTGATGATGCTCATGGTCGTGGCAGTGACATTCCTCACCGTCCTCATGGTGGTGATGATGCTCATGCTCATGCTCATCTTCCTCTGCCATGACATCCTCAACTGTCAGCAGAGCTTTTCCCTCTGTTGCTGAAAGTATCTGCGCTCCTGTAAGATCATCCCACGGAGTAGTTACTACAGATGCCTTTGTATTATGCTCCCTGATAAGCTCTACTGCCTTCTCCAGCTTCTCATCAGTAATTTTCTGAGTCCTGCTGAGTATTATTGTACTTGCGTACTCGATCTGGTTGTTATAGAACTCACCAAAGTTCTTCATGTAGCTCTTTACCTTAGTTGCATCCGCTACTGTTACAAAGCTGTTCAGTACAACTTCTTCACTTGTAACGCTCTTTACTGCATTGATGACATCCGACAGCTTGCCTACGCCTGATGGTTCGATAAGTATTCTGTCCGGGTGGTACTGCTCCAGCACCTTTGAAAGTGCCTTTCTGAAATCTCCGACAAGCGAACAGCATATACAGCCGGAATTCATCTCATTTATCTGTATGCCGGCTTCCTTCAGAAAACCACCGTCTATACCGATCTCTCCGAATTCATTTTCTATCAGGACAAGCTGCTCATTCTGGTAGCCCTCCTTGATGAGCTTTTTGATAAGAGTGGTTTTTCCTGCGCCGAGAAAGCCTGAAAAGATATCAATTTTAGTCATAAAACAATCTTCCTTTCAATTCCTTAAAGTTATCTCTGATCAATCACAGAGTCCATATAATTATTTTTTCGTACAGAACCTATTATATAACATATGTCCGTTGATTTCAATAACAAAGATAAAAAAAATGCGCCCGTATGAACGGACGCGCCAAACAAAAGAAGCGGATGACGAGGCTCGAACTCGCTACCTCAACCTTGGCAAGGTTGCGCTCTACCAGATGAGCTACATCCGCAT
>CACZSM010000101.1 GCA_902783815.1 uncultured Ruminococcus sp. | reverse complement strand
CGGGAATTGCGGCATTTGTGCAGTTTCACGAAGAATTTGAAATTTGCTCATTTATAGTTGTTTATTTAAGAACCGCAAAGCGGCATTTTCAGCTTTGCTGAAAATTGAGAAATGACTTGAAGTTGTAAAAACCATGTATGTTAATAGCTAAAATTAAGTTGTTGAAGCCGCGCAGGAGCTAAGGCGACACCGGCGGCACGCCGGCGACTATCGCGAAATTGAGAGCGCAGGCACTGCGCTGGAGTGCGACCAAAGGCTCTGCCTTTGGAAACCGCAAGCCTTTGAAAAGGCTTGACCGAAACTTTTGCCATTTGTTCCCGTTTGTTACCCATGTCAAAGAAGCAAGACCGCGCTCAGTCAACTTCTGTTTGTTGGTCAGAGCGGAGCGCAGCGAGCGACTATCGCGAAATCGTCCCGTGCGGTCACACACCGGTACTGGACAAAGAATAATGTTTATGTTAGAATAGGAATATAAAAATATACCGAATTGATCGGAGATGGGTGAAAAAAATGACAGTAAAAAGAATTTTTGTGGAAAAACGCCCCGGCTTCGATGTCGAAGCCAAAAACCTGACAGCAGACCTCAGAAATAACCTCGGTCTGAAAAATGTTGAAAATGTCAGGATAATCAATCGCTACGATATCAGCGGTATCGAGGGCGATAACTTTGAAAAGGCTAAAACTACTATACTTAGTGAAACAAATGCAGACTCCGTTTATGATGAGAACCTTCCGGATGTTGACGGCTGCTCCGTCTTTGCGATGGAATATCTGCCCGGTCAGTATGACCAGAGGGCTGACTCGGCTGCTCAGTGTGTTCAGCTCCTTACCCAGAGTGAAAGACCTCAGGTAGTTTCTGCAAAGGTCATTGCTGTAAAGGGTAATATAACCAGTGCGGATCTTGAAAAAATCAAACACTACCTCATAAACCCGGTAGAATCCCGTGAGGCTTCACTCGAAAAGCCGGAATCACTTGATATGAAAGCAGATGTTCCGCCGGATGTCGCATCCGTTGAGGGCTTTATCAGCTGGAACGATGAGGAAATGAAAAATTACTACGACAGTATGGGATTCGCTATGACACTGTCTGACCTCAAATTCTGCCGCGACTACTTCCGCGATGACGAACACAGAGATCCTACTGTTACCGAACTCAGGGTAATTGATACATACTGGTCGGATCACTGCCGCCATACTACTTTCCTTACAAGACTTGAAAAAATAGAAATAGAAAAATCAGAGCTTACAAAAACTATTGAGGACGCTCTTGCCCTTTACTATGAAAGCCGTGAGGAAATATACGGTAAGAATACTGCAAGAGATGTTTCTTTGATGGATATGGCTCTCACAGGTATGAAAAAGATAAGAAAAAGAGGTCTGATTCCCGATTTAGATGTCAGCGACGAAATCAATGCCTGTTCCATAGAAGTACCCGTCACCATAGACGGCGTAACCGAACAATGGCTTGTACAGTTCAAGAACGAGACTCATAACCATCCTACAGAAATTGAACCCTTCGGCGGCGCGGCTACCTGTCTTGGCGGCGCAATAAGAGATCCGCTCTCCGGAAGAGCGTATGTATATCAGGCAATGCGCGTTACCGGATCCGGCGACCCTACAGTTCCATTTGAAAAAACTATGGAGGGTAAACTGCCTTCAAGAAAAATAACTACAGGCGCTGCTCAGGGATACAGCTCCTACGGCAACCAGATAGGCCTTGCAACAGGTCAGGTTGTGGAGCTTTATGACCCCGGATATGCTGCAAAAAGAATGGAGATCGGCGCTGTTATTGGCGCGTCACCAAAGGAAAATGTACTCAGAGGAGTTCCCTCTCCCGGAGATATTATCGTACTTCTCGGCGGAAGAACAGGCCGCGATGGCTGCGGCGGCGCTACGGGTTCTTCAAAGGCTCATACAATGGATTCTATCGAAACCTGCGGAGCAGAAGTACAAAAGGGTAATCCGCCTACTGAAAGAAAAATACAAAGACTTTTCCGTAATAAGAATGTCTCTACAATGATAAAACGCTGCAATGACTTCGGCGCAGGTGGCGTATGCGTTGCCATAGGAGAGCTTGCTGACGGTCTTACAGTTGACCTCGATATGGTGACAAAAAAATATGACGGTCTTGACGGTACAGAATTAGCTATATCAGAATCTCAGGAAAGAATGGCAGTTGTACTTGAACCGGAGGATGTTCAGAAATTTATCGCAGAAGCTGACAAGGAAAATCTCGAAGCCGCTGCTGTCGCTGTTGTAACCGAGACTCCAAGACTTACAATGAACTGGAGAGGAAAAACAATAGTTGACCTCAGCCGCGAATTCCTTAATACCAATGGCGTTACTCAGGTCGCTCAGGCATATATAACCGCTCCGGAGCCTGAAAAGAACTATCGTAAAAACGCTCCTCAGCAGCTTAAGGAAATGAGTACCGCAGACGCTTTCAAGGCTAACCTCGCAAGACTGGAGGTATGCTCTCAAAGAGGTCTTTGCGAAAGATTCGATGCAAGCATCGGTGCAGGAACCGTAATGATGCCATTCGGCGGAAAAATGCAGCTTACTCCGGAAGAAGCAATGGCTGCTAAAATACCTCTCCTTGAAGGAGAAACTGATGATGCTACGGCTATGTCCTATGGCTATATACCTGGTATATCCAAATGGAGCCCGTTCCACGGCGCTGCATATGCTGTTGTGGAATCACTTTCAAAGCTGCTTGCTATCGGCGCTGACCCGCTTACGGCAAGACTTACTTTCCAGGAGTATTTTGAAAGACTGCATGATGTTCCGTCCCGTTGGGGCAAGCCTGCCGCTGCACTGCTCGGATCACTTGTCGCTCAGATAAAAATGGGACTTCCGTCCATCGGCGGAAAGGATAGTATGTCAGGATCGTTTGAGGACCTTGATGTGCCTCCTACACTCGTCAGCTTCGCTGTGGCTATGACTAAGGCTTCAAAGACAGTTTCAGCTGAATTCAAAAAGGCTGGTTCAAAAGTCGTATATGTACCTGTTCCTGAGGATAAGGCTTCAATGCTCCCTGACTGGGAAAAGCTGAAGGCAATGTACAGAGCTGTGTATGAACTTATAGGCAATGGATCAGTGCTTGCTGCCGGAACAGTAAAGGAAGGCGGCGCAGCTGCGGCTGTTGCAAAAATGTGCTTCGGCAATAAGATCGGATTCAGCTTTGCAAAAGATCTTACAGCTGATGAGCTTTTTGCTCCGCTTTCTGGCTCGCTTATTCTTGAACTTGCAGACGGTACCGTAATGCCTGACGGTATCCTCTGTTATGAGCTTGGTACGACTGTTGACAGTGAAACTATAACTGTAAACGGTACAAAGCTGAATATTGATGAGCTTATTGATATATGGGAATCAAAACTTGAAAAGGTGTTCCCGTCAAAGGCATACTGTCCTGAGATGAGCAGGGATATCCCTCTCTGCACAGAAAGAAATACATCCTCCCCGAAAATTCATACAGCTAAACCAAAAGTATTTATACCTGTATTCCCCGGCACTAACTGCGAAGTCGATACTGCAAGAGCTTTTGCAAAGGCTGGCGCTGAACCGGAACTTCTTATCGTGCGCAATCTTACTCCGGACGCTATTGAGGAAACCATACAGGAAATGGTAAGGCTTATAAATGAGTCACAGATGATAATGCTCCCCGGCGGATTCTCCGGCGGCGATGAGCCTGACGGCTCCGGCAAGTTCATCGCAACAACCTTCCGTAATCCGAGAGTCAGCGAGGCAGTCAATGACCTCCTGAAAAACAGGGACGGTCTTATGCTTGGTATATGCAACGGCTTCCAGGCTCTTATAAAACTCGGACTCGTACCATACGGCGAAATAAGAGATCTTAAGGAAACCGATCCGACTCTGACATTCAATACCATTGGCAGACATATTTCTCATGTGGCATATACAAGAATAACATCCGTAAAATCACCGTGGCTTTCCAGAGTAAATGCAGGAGATGTATTTGCTGTTCCGATTTCACACGGAGAAGGACGCTTCGTAGCAGATGATGCAATGCTCGATCAGCTCATAGCCAACGGACAGATAGCAACACAGTATGTTGACCTCAGCGGCAAGCCCTCTGATGACATAACATTCAATACGAATGGCTCAGTCTGCGCTATTGAGGGTATAACAAGTCCGGATGGCCGTGTACTCGGAAAAATGGGTCATTCAGAAAGAAAGGGCGAAAACCTCTATTTCAATACACCGTTTGATAAGGATCAGAAGCTCTTTGAAAGCGGAGTCGCATATTTTAAATAAGGAATCACTGAAAACCGGGACACGAATCATACATAAATTTTTTCGCAGGCAAGGCGGAAAGCCGCAGTAATACTGTATGTATTGCAAGTCTTGACAACCAAGCATACGGGAAAATGATCGTGAAGGAGGTTTTCATAGGTTCCCTTATAACAACAGATACATCAAAGCATAAATAAGACTCTGATCTCCGCCTTCATCCAAAAGCAAAAGGATCAATGCAAGAATTATCGTCTTGTCCTTGTCCTTCAGCAACACGGAAAACGGATCCTCCTTCGCAGATGCCGGAGGAGGATCTTTTTTTGGGATCTCGTTTTCTTTGCTCTCCGGAGGAGACTGATCCTGATGCGCCCGACTGTGCATATCACTCATCTGCTTCTGAGCTTCATGCTTCATTTTTTCAAGATCTCTTTCATTCACACTATTACCTCCGGATCATTAATATCTCAGAAAAACTCTCTCAGCATCGGCAGCATACGCATTATCGAAAGCATCCGTATTGCCTGATCTACTCTCGGTCTGCGCTTTTCACTGAGAAATGGCCGCAGCGCTGCAAGCAGGCGTGTACTTTCGTTTTCCTCGTTAATTCTGCCGAGCAAAGGCGCAAATTTCATTATCATGCTCATTGATGCCGGATCCGGCATATTGATCCCGGAAAGCGCATTTGAAGGCTTTTGTGCAGGCGGCGGCTTTGAACCGTTCTGGTCGAGTCCGAGCATACCGCCAAGAGCCTTTATCTGCTCCATAGCAGATGGGTCACTCAGAATAGAATTTATTTTTTCGGAGATATCATCCATTTTTCTTATCCTCCGATAACTTCTTCATTATTGCCTGAGCCTGCGGAGACTGCAGTATCTGCTTTGTACGGTTCTTATCCGCAAGAATATCCTTTATATACTGCTGCTGCTCAGGCGACAATGCCGAAAACATTTTATCAACACTTTTCTGATCCATTGGATCACCTCCCCTCCCATTACAGCTCAGAGTATCTACTCCATAATATGCAATGGGAATGATAATAATTCACTAAATTATCCCTTTTCTTTTTCAACTTTATATGATATAATATCATTCAAGAAAAAACTACCGGGAGGCTGTATTAATGAAAATTTTAGCTCTGTCAGATAGTCATGGAGATGAGGCTTCTCTCCATGAGGTAATAAAAAAACACCGCAGCGCCGATCTCGTTGTCTTTTGCGGAGACGGATGCAGTGATATCAACCGTATGAGGACTATTTTTCATAATATTCCCTTCCTCTGTGTAAAGGGTAACTGCGACTGGTACTGTGATTTTCCCTTTATTCAGAATATTGAGCTGGGAGGGAAAGAAATTCTCGTTACTCATGGCCATATGTTCGGCGTAAAGGAAGGCTACAGCAGAATTATCAATCTCGGTCGTGAGAATAATGCCGATATCGTTATTTTCGGTCATACGCATAAACAATTTACCTCTGTTGAGGGACGAATGTTGCTCGTGAATCCCGGATCCATCGGCTACAGGGGCAATTATACAATTATTGAGATCAATGAAACAACCGGAAAAATAAAGGCTACTGAATATCCGGATGATGATTATGGTCCCGTTATACTCTGAATCCGCTTCATAAAACGAAAAGGGCGACAGGTCTTTAATGATCTGTCGCCTTTTATGCTCTTTAGTTTTCATTCTTTTCCTCATTTGCAAGCTTTTTTGCCAGTCCTAAAACCTCTCGTCTCTGCTTTGGCGGCAAATTGCGCACAAGAAACAAAAGATCTACTTCATATTTTGTAGTGGCATGGGTACGGAATTTCATATTGTCTTCGTCAGACTGATTTGAGTCAATATCTGCGATAACATCTTCAAGCTCTTCCTCAACACCTTCAAGAAGCATGGTATAGCTGACATTAAAAACCTTAGCCAACTTCATTAATGTAGTAATATCAGGCTTAGTTTTTCCTGTCTCATAGTATGTATAGGTTGAGCGTTCCAATTTCAACCTGTCTGCCACCTGCTGCTGAGTAAGACCTCTTGCGTGTCTGTAGAATTTCAGCCAATACGATATCATACTTTTCATACTGAATACCTCCCTCTCAAGTAACCCAATGAATTTACCCCTATGGAATATTATATCTTATTTAAAACTATTAGTCACGCATTTTAAAAAGATTTTCAATATTTTTTCACTATATGACATATATCAAACTATCATACTGTCATTTTTTGGATATTTTAACGAAATATTGGTAAGCAAAAAATGGCATTATAATGTATAAATGGTAATTAACTGTAAAATCTGCTGTACTGGTGTTTATTTCCTTGATCCCAGAACTCTGAAATCACATTATCCTTTATGGCTTACAGTATTTTTTTACCGATCCGTAACCATTTTTTTCAGGCAGCATACAATATGGTAAATGGATATTTTACATATATGAGCTGAGGTGGTAATGAATGTCAGACATAAACAGCTTCGGTATAATTGGCGGAGACATCCGTCAGCTTTACTGTGCCCGTTCAATTTATGAGGACGGTCTGGATATAACAGTAAGCGGATTCGGGAGATCCAGCGATATGATGGGTATGAAAGAAACTCCGGCGGATGCAGTTATTGAACGGGTCGATGCAATTATACTTCCTCTGCCGGTGTCAAAAGACGGCGAAAGACTTAATTCTCCATTTGCAGAAGAACCTCTGCCGCTGTCCGAAATAATCAATAGCATTGGTAAAGACAAGCCTGTTTTTGCCGGAATGTATGGAAGCGCAGATCCGGCTATGTTCAAGGGTATGAATATAAGCTGCTACAGCAGCCGTGAGGAATTTGCAGCAGCAAATGCCGTCCCTACGGCAGAGGGTGCGATCGGTACGGCAATAAATGAATTTGACGGTACTCTTAATGGTTCAAGAATACTTGTCATGGGCTATGGACGAATAGGCAGGATATTATCAATGATGCTTCGCGGCATGGGTGCAGAGGTATCTGTCAGTGTAAGAAGACTAAAGGATGCGGAGATGGTCAGGGCTGCCGGAATGAAGCCGGAATTCACAGATCATCCCGAGGGAAGCTACGACATCATTTTTAATACTGTACCCGTACTTGTTCTGGATGCCCGTACACTTGCAAGGTGCGCTTCGGACGCCTTGATAATTGACCTTGCATCACTTCCGGGCGGTATTGATGATAATGCAGCCGCAAGAATGGGTATCAGGGTCATTCACGCGCTTTCGATGCCGGGAAAAACTGCTCCCAGGACTGCCGGGATCATCATTAAGAATACTATATATAACATGATAAACGAGATGTACAAAAATAACCTGTAGGCAGATAAAAAGGTCGGATACTGTATGGCGTTCTTTATGGATGTTGACTTAAGGGGTTCTCTGGAAACCGGGACACAAATCAGTTTGCGTCCGTAAATTTTTTCGTAGCAGATGCTTAACACCGAAGCATACGGGAAAATTGACAGCAAAATGATCGTGAAAGAGGTTTCAGAGGTTCCATTAATATGAAAGGAGGATAAATATGAAAGGAATAAGAGTAGGATTTGCAATGTGCGGATCGTTCTGTACCCTGTCAAAAGCATTTGCGCAAATGGAAGCATTAGTCGGCATGGGCTATGAAATAGTACCAATAATGTCTGAACGCACATTCAGTACCGATACAAGATTCGGTACTGCAAAAGAATGGACACAGCGCATAGAAGCTCTTACGGGCAAAAGCATTATAAGTACAATAAAGGATGCCGAGCCTATAGGCCCAAAGGCTATGACGGATATTATGCTTGTAGCACCCTGTACAGGCAATACAGCAGCAAAATTGGCCGCAGCAGTTACGGATACAGCTGTGACAATGGCAGTAAAATCTCATCTCAGACAGGCAAAGCCTGTACTGATAGCTATTGCCACAAATGATGCCCTTGGTGCTTCTGCACAGAATATAGGGAAACTCCTGAATACCCGGCATATCTATTTTGTACCGTTTTCACAGGATGATCCCATTAAAAAACCTAATTCTCTTGTATGTCATTTTGACCTTATCCCCCGTGCAGTGGAAGCCGCTCTTCTCGAAAAGCAGCTTCAGCCGGTATTAGGGAATCACTGATCAAATCCAGTGCCTGTATTTCGTATCAGTGATTCCTTAGAATAAAAAAAACAAGGCTGGCGTAGTATGCGTCAGCCCGTTTTGTTCTGTAAACGATTTCTTACTCACAAAGCCTTTTCATCGCCTCAAGGCATATCTGCGCATGACGATAAAAATTCTCAACCGAAATACTTTCATCCGCATCATGTATATGCGCTTCATCTCCCGGAAATACCGGTCCGAATGCGACTCCACGATCATGAAGCGTTCTTGCGTATGTTCCTCCGCCTGTGGAGTATAGGTCAGGCTCTTCGCCTGTGATCTCCTTATATGCCGCCTTTAGTATTGATACTACCGGCGCTTCTGCATCAACGGAAAGCGGCGGCTCGTGATTTACAAGCCTCGTGCGCAGACCATCATATGATGCCCTTTCACTTATCTTATCAAATATATCTCCGCTGTCAGCTGTTACCGGATATCTGATATCTATGAGCGCTCTTGATATGTCTTCACTGATATCTACCCGTCCGACATTTACCGTCAATACTCCGCTTTCCTCGTCTGAACACGCTATTCCAAGCGACATTCCGTTTGTTTCCAGACCTATCGCATCATCTATGAAGCTGCAAAGACTTCCAAGTACAAATTGTCCGAAGTTTGCCGCAAGTATGCGTATAAGGTGTGTTGCCATATTCAGCCCCTGCTCCGGCGTAGATGCGTGAGCCGCTTTTCCTGTTGCGGATATTTTCAGTCCGTCTATGGTATAAATAAAATCATATTCTCCTGCCTTTGCATCTGCAAAGCGTCTGAGCTGATGATCCTCGTTTTCCGTACAGTCGATGAGAGCATACGCCTTCGCAGGAACTGCATTTACTGCATTTCCGGACTGGAACTCTGTAAGCGTTGTACCGTCGTGCTGCTGCGATGACACCTCTACCTGCAATATGCCCTTTTCTTTGATACAAATGCCATATCCGGAATCCGGTGTAAATGCCATTCCGGGCAATTCCTCTGTACTGAAATAGGTCTGCATATCATTCATGCCTATCTCTTCCGCAGCTCCGCATATCAGTCTTATCCTTCTTGACGGAACTATGCCGCTGTCCTTCATAGCTTTCAGACAGTAAAGAGCAATTACTGCCGATCCTTTATCATCAACAACACCTCTGCCGTAAAATCTGCCGTCCTTTTCAGTAAGTCGGAAAGGCTCTGTACTCCAGCCGTCTCCGGCGGGTACTACATCTACATGACACAGAACCGCGGCAAGCTCCTCACCTTCTCCGAATTCTATATGTCCGGCAACACTTCCCGTTTTCTTGACAGCAAATCCCATCTCTCTGCCT
>CACZSM010000100.1 GCA_902783815.1 uncultured Ruminococcus sp. | reverse complement strand
CGTAAAGCTGACAGCAGCCGCTTCCGGCGGAACAGGTACGATACAGTATAAATTCGAGGCAAACGGAAGCTCTGTACAGTCCGGTACAAATGCAAGCTGCAGCTATAAGCCGACTTCAGCAGGTACAGTTACAATTAAGGTAACAGCATCGGATTCATCAGGAAAAACGGCATCCGAAAATGCTTCTCTTACGGTAAAGGCAGGACTGTCAGCTACATTAAGTCTTTCGGCAAACTCGATAACGCTCGGAAATACGGCCACGATCAAAGCGGCTGCATCAGGAGGATCAGGAAATTATAAGTATTCCTACTATGTCATAGTTCCGGGAAATTCTGATTATACTACTCTCAGCAGCAACTCCACCAGCGCAAGCTACGCTTATAAACCAACTAAAGCAGGTACACACAATATCAAGATCACAGTATCAGATGATTCAGGACATTCCGTAAGCAGAACAACATCATTGAGTGTTACAAGTGTTGAAGCACTGAAAAACAATTCAACAATAAGCGCAACGACAATAAACTTCGGAAGCAAGGTAACTCTCAAAGGCGCGGCATCAGGCGGTACATCACCATACAAATACGCTTTTTACTACAAGAAAACAACCGAAACGAACTGGAGTGTCATAGGGACAGCTTTTGGCTCGGAAACCTCCCAGACATTCTCGCCGTCTGCTTCAACAACATATGATATCAAGATAACAGTCAAGGACAGCGCTTCAAAAACATCTGATAAAACATTTACACTATCTGTTGTAAAGCCGCAGTCGCTTACGAATAATTCTACAGTAGAACCGAAAAGCGCAGCAGTCGGAGCAGAGGTAACTCTGAAAGGTGCGGCATCGGGCGGAACTGCGCCTTATACCTATGCTTATTACTACAAAAAATCATCCAGCTCCTCATGGACAAAGATAGGAACGGAATTCTCCAGCACAACTACCCAGAGCTTTAAGCCGGGTGCAGAAACAACATATGATGTCAAAATATCAGTAAAGGATGTCACCGGTACAGTCGTTACAAGTACATTTACAATTACAGCATCTGCATCAGCAGCTCTCTATAATTCTTCTACAATAAGCAGTACAAGCGTTGATACCGGATCAGCCGTTACGCTTAAGGGCGCAGCATCCGGAGGCAAGTCACCGTACAAATACGCATTCTACTATAAAAAGTCAACAAGCTCCTCATGGACAAAAATAGGAACGGAATTCGGTACGGCAGTTTCAGCAGTATTTACACCTGGTACAGAAGCAACATACAATGCAAAGGTCGTCGTAAAGGACAGCGCCGGAAAGACTGCTACAAAAACATTCAATGTCACAGCAAAAACACCGCTTTCAAATAATTCAAGCGTAAGCAAAACTAATATTCCGGCAGGAAATGCAGTAACTCTCAAAGGCGCGGCATCAGGCGGTACATCTCCATATACATATGCCTATTACTACAGGAAATCCTCTACAACTACCTGGACAACGATCTCAGGCTACAGTTCAAAAACCTCCGCCAGCTTTACACCGGCTGCAGCAGGAACATATGTAGCAAGGATTTCCGTCAAGGACAATTCCGGAAAAGTGGTTTCAAAATCATTCGATATCACAGTTATAAATGCTATCGTAAATAGTTCAACTATCAGTTCCACAAGCGTTAAGGTCGGTAACAGCGTTACGATGAAGGGTGCGGCTTCCGGCGGTACATCTCCGTACAAATACGCATTCTACTATAAGAAATCAACAAGCTCCTCTTGGACAAAAATAGGAACAGAATTTGGTACGGCAGTTTCAGCGTCATTTAAACCAGGTTCAGAGGGAACCTATAATGCAAAGGTAACTGTCAAGGACAATAACGGATTCAAAAAGGATAAGACATTTTCAGTAACAGTAAATGCTGCTGATCCTCTGAAAAATTCATCTACGGTAAGCACAAATGTGGTAATAGTAGGAAATTCAGTAACACTTAAAGGCTCCGCATCCGGCGGCATAGCTCCTTATACCTATGCTTTCTACTATAAGAAATCATCGTCATCTACATGGACTACCATCGGTACAGCTTTCGGAAGCGCAACATCCGCAACATTCACTCCGGGGACTGTCGCACAATATGATGTAAAAATAGTAGTAAAGGACAAAAACGGAGCAACTGCTGCAAAAACATCTGCTGTAACAGTAAATGCCCGTCCGGCGCTGACAAATAAATCAACGGTCAGCGCAACAACGGTATCAGTCGGAAATTCAGTTACAATAAAAGGTTCGGCTTCCTACGGAACTTCACCGTACAAATATGCGTACTACTATAAGAAATCCAGCAGCTCATCATGGATAAAGATAGGCACAGAATTCGGTACGGCAACATCTGCAACATTCACTCCTACCGCTGTAATAGATTACAATGTAAAAGTAGTCGTAAAGGACAGCGCAAACGCAACGGCAACAAAAACATTTACAATCAAAGTGGTATAAGCTCAGACTGATGAGGGAACTCATCAGATATATGAAAAGCCTCCCGGAACAGGGAGGCTTTTTCAATATGTAATTTTATTGATCGACTATTGCGAATTTTCCTGTACAGACTCTTCATCGGTGGTTTTTTCAATGTATTCCAGTGATTTTCCTTCGGACAGCGGCTTTGTCTGATCCAGAAGCTTCTGTATATAATCGGCATCAACATAACATTCTACTATGCCATTATATGCCATCAGATATTTCTGACCGTTGCTGTATATCTGTATAGTATCTGTCGGATCGTCCTGTGAATAGGTCAGAACAGCCTTGTATATTTCCTTGAAATCTCCGGTAACGGTGTCTGTATATTCACCTCTGCGTATGTTGCCAAGGTTTGTTATATATGTGTCCATTCCATTGATCTCGCCGCTGTAGCCTTTCAGAGTTACCTCTGTGACTGTTACTATCTCGAATAGCTCATCTTCCTTTGTCTCGGATTTAAGCCTGTAATTATATGTTTTTCCGCCGGTGGTTATATCCACTCCTGTAAGCTCTGTAAATACAGGATACAGTATGTTGTTTGAAAAGAACATATAATCCTCTGCATAATACCATCCGGAAATATCATCTACAGGCAGTTTACAGATCAGTGTACCATCCTTTTTCATGATATAGCAGCAGCCGTCACTGTCTGCTTCGGATATCAGCAGAGTATAAGCCGTACCGTTTATTCCTTCTCCGCTTACCTCTGCATAGGGATCTTCAAGACCGTATTTTGCAATTTCCTCTTTAGTCGGCTTTGCGGATATAACAGCAAGTCCGTTGAAGCCAAACAGATCGTTTGCAACATTTTCAACCTTTTCTGTTGAGCATATCTCTCGCCTCGGAGATGTCATCACATATGTAGAAAGTGTAGTATTGCCTACATCGGATGTAATGCTGATCGGTTTTTCAAAGCCTCTTCCGGAAATAGTGAATAGTTTTATTGTTTCCTCAGTTTCAAGTCCGGAGGTAAGCATTGTATCAAAATACTGCAGCTTTGCAACAAAAAATGAATCAACAGAATCAAGCGCTGTCAGATAAACATTAGCGTTTCCGTCACGGCGCATATATATTCCGGCATCGCCAGGAGCATCCGAGCCTAAATATATGGTTTCCTGAGAGTTATTGCTGAATGTAACAGTAATAGTTGCTCGGGGCTTGTCAAGTCCATAGTCAGCGTATTTGCTTCCGCTTCTGTCAACTATCTTCAAAGCCGTAAGATAGCTGCACTGATATGCAAGCACATCCGTAAGAGAGCTTATCAGTTCATTATCGTCATAGCCCTGCATGGTATAGTGCATTTTAATATCAGAAGGCGTGATCCCATCGACTGTCCGGAGGTTTCTGGATTCATCTGTTGTTTTTTGGCTTTCCACGGCAGCAGACTCTTCGGCTGCCTGACTTGCTTCTTTTGCATAGCTGAATCCGAGGAATGTAAACTCTCCGCTTAAATTTTCTACGGTTATTTCTTCTGCATCAAGAGAGGTCTTATCATAGAGCAGGATATCAGTGGCAGTTGTTTTTATGCCGCTGTCCTCGCTTTCAGGCATTGAAAGCAGTACCGCTGAGGCAATGCCAAGCACTGCTACTATTATAGAAATAATAATTATAAGCCTTATATTTTTCTTCATTGAAGCACCCCCGTTATTTCCTGCGGCGCACGATGAATACGATCAGTCCTGCGCCAAGTATCATAAGCGGGATAACTGCGAACATTATAACTCCTACGACTACCTTTTCTGAAACAGACATATTCAGATCATACTGAGTTATGACCTTTTCAGCTATCTGTACGGAGGGATCCTGTCTGTTATTGAGAATACCCATCATATTCAGGAGGAACTGTCTGTTGCTGTATTGTGACTGGAGGAAGGTCTGATCCCACATGAGGGCTGATCCGCATACTATTATGTTTGACGGTGCCTCAGCATTTCCATAAATACTCTGTGACATTACGCAGACATCTCCGATAACGGCATCACTCATATTCCATGTATCCTCATCCGCATCATACGGGCATACGCCGGAACGCGACGAATACTGCAATACAGATACTGCAACACTTTCATCCAGAGAAAGTCCTCTTGCCCTTGATGACAGAATAGGATATGAAGAATCCGTCAGACCATCGGAATAGACATTTGTATTGAGAGCTGCAACGATTATATCATAATTATTGCTTGAACTGATAACTCTTGAACTGTCCATATCGAAAGCAAGGCCGTCTGATATCATTACGCCGTAATTTTTCAGGAAGGCATTGATATTCGGCAGATCATTCTGTTTTTCGTTTGAGATATACATAAGGTTCTTTTTATAGCTTCCGCCGTTATATATGAATTTCTCAAGTTTGCTTATTGCTTCCTCCGAGAAGTCCTTTGTAGGAGCATAAATAATGACCGTATCAGCAGTATCCGGTATTTCCTGATCTGCTATAGTCATTTCAATGACATTATAATTATTGAGATAAAGCACTTTTTCAAAGTAGCTGTGATCGTTGCCGCTGTCATCAGTAATGAGAGCAACATTTGTAACTACTTCACTTGTTACTTTAAGTATAGCACTGTCAATTGCCTGTTCTGCCTTCGACGAGGTTATATACTGATAAGAATCGGCATATAACTCAAAATTGAACATATCCTCTTTTGAAAGTATATTGTACTTTTCACCGCAGGAAACAACAACATCTGTTGCAGAAAGCGTATCCTCCGGGAAGGCAGTCTGGAATGTAGGATCGGCAACGAGGTCTATATATTCGACTGATACCATGCCATTTGAGTAGCTTGCAAGCTGAGAAGCAATACTTGTTGCCTGCTTGCAGTAGTTGCTTACGGATTCGTAATCATTCTTTTTCATCATGAACTGTATTCTGACCTTTTTTGAAACGGATTCCGCTAATTTTACAGAATCTTCTGTCAGTTCAAAAGCACTGTTGCTTGTTATGTCGGCGGTAAACACGGGGAACCTTGATGTAAGCGCCAGCGCAACTACATTCAGCAGTATTATGCCTACGATCACAAGGCATATTATTACAGCTGATGTCAGCCTTCTTTTTCCCTTGCGGCTGAGACTTCCCTTCTTTTTCTCAGGGACGGCAGCGGCTTCTTCTTTGTCAGCTTTTTCAGTTACTGTTTCCTCAGTTTCCTCTGAGGTTTTTTCTTCATCTATTGTAATGTTATTATTCTCGTCCATCAGTTTTTCCTCCTTAAGCCCATCTTCTCTTTTCGATCACTCTGTCAGTCAGGAAAAGGAAAAGGAATACTGCCGACAGAAAGAATACAACATCAGAAAGTGAAACTATGCCAAGTGCGAAATTTGAGTATTTCTGCTGGAATGATATTGCTCCGACAAACTCATTGAGCCATTCCCAGGAAATCGTAGAAGCGGCGGCATCAAAGAGGCTGATAAACATATTTGCTGCAAACGAGATAACTGCCGCTACAACAACACTTTCTGTAAGCGATGATACAAATATACCAATAGCGATAAATGCGGATCCCATCAGAGCCATTCCGAAAACATTGCCTATTATAACACTCCAGTCAGGATGTGAAAAGAATGAAAGCGCAAGTCCCTCTATTATGTATGAGCAAAGGCACAGCCCAAGTATTGCAAGTGCTGAAAGAAACTTTGCAAGCACGATCGCCGGTATGCTGACAGGAGATGTCAGCAGTATCTGATCTGTTTTCATTTTTTTATCCTCGGAGAAAAGTCGCATTGTTATTATTGGAATGATAAACAGTACGATCATAAACATACTCTGAAAAACAGAATACATACTCGATATTCCCGGATACAGACAGTAAACATATAAAAACAGTCCGCTGAAAAACATGAATGCTGCCAGTACGGAATATCCTACCGGCGATGTAAAATACGACCTGAATTCTCTTTTAAATATTGCTGTCATTGTCAGCATCCCCCTCGGATTCATATTTGCCTGTGATGATATTGAGATATGTATCCTCCAGCGACCTTTCAACAGGCTTCATGGACAGGATACTGAAATCTGTTTTTGCCAGTGCTCTGAATATCAGTCGGCGTACATCTCTTTTGCTGTCTATGATGTACTCAAAACAGCCCTTTTCAACCTCGCCGCGTTCGTCAACAGCTGTAACTCCGTCTATTTTTGCAAGAATACTTTTGACTGTCTGTTTCCTGCCCTCTATTATCACATCAAGTTTTTCAGTTGATCTGCCTGTCATTGTAAGGGATGAGGTCATTTCATCTGCTGCTATTGTTCCGTGATTTATGACAAGTATCCTGTCGCTGACAGCCTGAACCTCACTGAGCAGATGTGAGGATAGTATTACAGTATGTTTTTTTCCGAGATCGCGTATCAGCTTTCTTATTTCAATTATCTGCTGCGGATCAAGACCAACTGTTGGTTCGTCAAGTATAAGCACCGGAGGATCTCCGATGAGCGCCTGTGCAAGCCCTACTCGCTGACAGTAGCCCTTTGACAGATGCTTGAGTATTCTTCCGCGCACATCATTTATCTTTACCATATCGCAGATCTTGTTTATATGCTCCTTCATCGGAAGGCGTACCTTTTTCAGCTGAAATACAAATTCAAGATACTGCTGTACTGTCATATCGTAGTAAAGCGGCGGCTGCTCCGGCAGATACCCTATTTTCTTTTTGGCTTCCTTCGGATCCTCCATAATATCTATACCGTCAATACTTACACTGCCCTCATCACATGACAGATATCCTGTTATTATATTCATAGTTGTAGATTTTCCTGCGCCGTTGGGTCCGAGGAATCCGAGTATCTGTCCTTCCTCTATTTCAAAGCTGACATTTTTAAGTGCCTGGAGCCTACCGTATTTTTTTGATATATTATCTACCTTTATCATTCTGATCCATGCCTCTCTTTCCCTGTCATATATCTATTTCAAGGATGACCGGGCAATGGTCGCTGCCATAGATATCCGAGAGGATATCTGCATTTACGATCCTGTCCTTTATCCTGTCCGAAACTATAAAATAGTCTATACGCCATCCTGCGTTATTCTTCCTTGCATTGAACCGGTATGACCACCAACTATAGCGTCCCTGTGCATCGGGATGCAGATATCGGAATGTATCAGTAAATCCACTTTCAAGGAGTATGCCGATTTTTCCTCTTTCCTGATCGGAAAAGCCTGCATTGCCTCTGTTCGATTTAGGATTTTTCAGATCTATCTCATTATGTGCAACATTCAGGTCGCCGCAGTATATGACCGGCTTTTCACTGTCAAGTTTTTTCAGGTATTCAAGAACATCGCTTTCCCACTGCATACGGTAGTCTATTCTCAGCAAACCTTCCTTTGCATTTGGTGTATAGACATTCACAAGGTAATATCCGCCCATATCGAGAGTTATCATTCTTCCCTCGTGACTATGCTCTTCAATATTCATACCATTCACAAAGACTCTTTCCGGTTTATGTTTTGTAAATACAGCCGTACCGGAATAGCCTTTTCTTTCTGCGCTGTTGAAATACATCTCATAGTTCTTCAGCGGTATTTCCGCCTGTCCTTCCTGCATTTTAGTTTCCTGAAGGCATATAAAATCCGCATCCAGCGCCTGCATTGATTCTACAAAGCCTTTTCCGAGGCAGGATCTCAGTCCGTTCACATTCCAAGAAACAAATTTCATCCTGACATTCCTTTCCCTACTATAAATTCAAGATTTTTTGTTATCTCCTACAACTTTTTATACAAATAAATTCCCTTATACATTATATCACAAACTTCCTTCATATGCAACCCAGCCACGCAGTGCCTGCGGAGGTGGGAGATTTTGAACAAAAGAAAATTGTTTTCTTTTTCTTAACAATTTGTTTACTTTTTGAAGGGCAAACAGCCTTGACTTGCATTTTGAATTGAATTATAATAATATACAGATGAAGCGATCGTGCTTCTTGAAATGATTACAAGTTCCGTTCCATTTGATTTTTTGAACGGTTATCTCTTTCTTAAATTCAGGAGTTCATCAAGGGGAGATGGACTCCTGCCTGATTTTTTCATGAATATTATTTTGCATAAGATAAAAAGGATAATTATAAAGTACTCCGGCGCTGCGCCAGAAAGAGAGAATAAAGAATAACGAATAATGAATATTTAATAATATTTTGTATCTAAAGTATGCACTCCATGTCAGGAAAGTTAGACCGCGCTCAATCAACTGCCGTTTGCTGCTCAGAGCGGAGCGCAGCGAGCGACTATCGCGAAATTGAGAGCGCAGGCACTGCGCCGGAGTCGTTGTTTCTCCAACGCGGCTTCTAAAACTCAAATTAAACTATTGACATACATAAGAAAAAAGTGTCAAGTAATTTCTACATTGTCAGCAGAGCTGACAATGCCGCTTTGCGGTTCTTAAATTAACATTTGACAGTTGACTGAGCGCGGTCTTACTTTTATAGCATTGGGAGCATACTTGATATGCAAAACCACTACCCGGCATCGAAGATGCGCTGTGTGCGCAGCACCATCGTCGGCGGAGCCGACATGGAGAAATGCCCTGACTCTTTAAAAATTTTGTATGTTAATGACTACAATCAAGCTCCGGAAGCTGCGTAGGAGAAACAACGACACCGGCGGCACGCCGGGAAAAAATGACTATTCACTTTTTCTATATAATGTTGTATAATAATATTGTGTCTGCTTTGAGGTGCGGCACTAATGGTAATAAAGTATGGAACAGGAGAGTAAATATGAGTGTGAAATTAGGAAGAAATGACCCGTGCTGGTGTGGGTCTGGGAAAAAGTATAAAAAATGTCACGAGGAATTTGACGAGAGAATATCATATATAAAAAGTCAGGGACATATCGTGCCGGATCACAGTATAATAAAAACTCCGGCTCAGATAGAAAAAATAAAGGAAAGCTGTAAAGTCAATATTGCAGTCCTTGATTATGTTGCAGAAAATATCCGTGAGGGAATGAGTACTGAGGAAATTGACAGGCTCGTCTATCAGAAAACTACAGAAATGGGTGCGATCCCTGCTCCGCTTAACTATGAGGGCTTTCCGAAAAGTGTATGCACATCAATAAATGAAGTCGTGTGTCATGGGATACCGTCTGAAAAGGTAGTTCTTAAAGACGGTGATATAGTAAATGTAGATGTCAGTACGATACTGGACGGATATTTTTCAGATTCTTCAAGAATGTTCTGTATCGGCAATGTAAGCGAGGAAAAGAAAAAGCTTGTACAGACAGTCAAGGAATGTGTTGAGATAGGTCTGGAGCAGGTGAAGCCGTGGGGCTTTCTCGGAGATATGGGACAGGCTGTAAATGAACACGCAAAGAAAAATGGTTATAGTGTTGTGCGCGAGATCGGCGGACACGGTGTTGGTCTTGAATTCCATGAAGATCCGTGGGTAAGCTATGTATCAAAGGCAGGCGAGGAGATGCTGCTTGTTCCGGGTATGATATTTACGATAGAACCAATGGTAAATATGGGTACCCACAGGATATACTGTGATAAAAAAGACGGCTGGACTATATATACAGCTGATAAGAAGCCATCGGCACAGTGGGAGATAATGGTACTTGTCACAGAAACGGGGCATGAAGTGCTTTGCTGGTAAAACATATACGATGATAAAAAAATCCGGCGGATCTGATCCGCCGGTCATTATTTTTTATACATCGTCAAAAGCTCTGAGTGAAATCATGAGTGATGATAACTCAAAAACTATACCGATCTGTGAAAATGTGGATGAGCTTATTTTATCACTGCCTGATCTGAGCAATGAGTTCAGCCAGCCTGTTATAGCGGTGTCACCGGACATAAATATATACACAGCAATCATTATCAGCAGCATACCAATGCCGCCGAATATTATTGCAGCGATCAAAAGAGGTCTTGAACGCAGCATGAATACTCATCCTCCTCAATATAGTATTGCGCCGTACTTAGCGGCTAATTCTTTAAGTGTTCCGCTGTCGATATCACATCGTGTATCTACGATAAGCCTTCCGCAGAAGTACCGCAGGGCGGCTTCAAGAACAGTTGCATCATTGGTATGCACAGTCAGAGGAAGTCTTGACATACTCCCGTTTTCCGTCAGTGCGGCGGCATCATCAGAGGATTCAAGATATACATATACGGAATTTATGTTTTCATCATCAAGATCTATAAGATCCTCCGGCATATCATAGCCGCAGAGCAGCGGTTCAGAAAGCTCTATATTCTCCGGGAGGAAAAATACCTCCTTGTCAACTGCCGCCGCATAGCAGTCCTTTTCGCCTGTTTTGCGGCGGATAGTATTTTTATGGATCGCAGCAACGGTATCAGCTGCAAGCTCTCCGGATATATCAAGAAATACGGATGCTCCGCTTTCGGAAAGCGTTTTCAGCATATCAGCCGGACAGCCGGATATGTTCCCGACTATTATAAGAGGTATCTCAGCATGAGGAAAAGCACAGCTTATAAGCTCGGTAGCATAGAAAAGACCGTCTGTGCAGTATATACCGAATCCGGACGCACCAAGCGACTGTAATGTTATCAGTGAAGCTATATAATCCGTACCTGTAGAGCTTATGCCCTCATCATTCACCTCAAGCGTAATAAATATCGGCATATCGACAGCATTTGCTGCAAGCACTGCCGGACGCATCTCTGAAAGTGATGAGCTGTTTTTCAGCAGTACAGCCGATGCGCCGTTATTTTTCAGCAGAGTCAGCTTTTCAAGAAAATCAAAATACACATCCTCAAAAGCGCCGCCGCTGTACATATTGTATATTTCGCGGTCAGGCTCAATAACTCCACAAAGCGGATGTCTGCTGTCGGAATGGTATGCAGCGGATCTTGTAATATTCGTGAATATTTCCTGGAAGTTGTCGTCATAGACGGGATCATCAGGATTTTCACGGTCAATTTTACCTGTCGGCACGAATATCATATCAGCGCCGCTTTTCATGGATGAAAGTGCAAGCTGTGATATTACGCTTTTATCTATCATATCGGCTGTCGGAACTTCACCGACAGCCGGAAGTTGAAATGGCAGATCCATTATTTACTCCTGTTCACATTGATTCAGGCGCAGTTATCTTGAACATTCTCAGGATATTCGCAATAACTGTACGGGTGTTAAGGCAAAGCGCGATCCTTGCCTGCATCAGACTTTCGTCATCGCCCTTTACCCTGCACGCATTATAGAATTTATGGAAAAGGGTCGCAGTATCATAGACAAAACGGGTAATGCGTGATGGGTCATATTCCTTTGCAGCGCAGATTATCTCATCCTCAAGAGTAGATAGCTTATTGATAAGCTCTATTTCCTCCGGCGCTGTAAGTTTTGCATAGTCCTCTTTCGCGCATTTTCTCGGCTGTATATTTTCCGATTCCAGCTTTTTGAGAATATTGCATATTCTTGCATG
>CACZSM010000099.1 GCA_902783815.1 uncultured Ruminococcus sp. | reverse complement strand
ATTCCTCGATTTTTTGAAAATTGATTTCCGTGTGTTCCACGAATTAATGAAAAAGACCGACAGTTTCCTGTCGGTCAAGTAGGGGGGAGTCAAGATTTTTTCTTTGATAATTTCCTGCACAGTACCCAGATCTCATGAACTACAAGCGGAAGCAGTGATATTACAACTACAAACAGCCACATCTTCCATGACATTCTTACTGTTCCGAATATTTCGGTAAGGAAAGGAACTTCGGTTACTGCAACCTGTCCGACAACTCCGACAGCCATTGCAAGTATCATAACCTTGTTGTCGAGGTGATTGAACCTAAATAGGAAGTTATCGGTATCTCTCATGCCGATAGCATGGAAAAGTTCAGAAAAGGCAAGCGTACTGAATGCAAGTGTCTGAGACTGCATGAGGATATGCTCATTTGAAAGACATCCTGCGATAGAGCCAAGAGATACTGCCGCACCCTTGCTGATAAGCTGAGCGATAGGGGTATAGAGGAAAGCGGCGATCGTTACAAGTGAAATCACAATACTGTATATTCCGACTTTTGCATATCCGCCGTCTGCAAAAATAGATTCTCCGTTTTTGCGTGGTTTTTTATTCATAACATCAGAGGACGAGTTAGGGTCAACGCCAAGTGCAAAGCATGGCAAAGAGTCCGTAAGGAGGTTGATCCAGAGGATATGCACAGCCTTAAGCGGAGCGGCAAGACCTGCGGCGATGGCTGCGAACATTACAACGACCTCGCTGACATTGGATGACAAAGCAAACAGAATAGACTTCTTAACATTCTCATAGATATTTCTGCCTTCCTTGACAGCCTTTTCAATAGTAGTGAACTTATCGTCCTGCAATACGATATCAGCTGCGCCTTTTGCGACATCTGTTCCGGTTATACCCATCGCTACGCCGACATTAGCCGCTTTCAGCGAAGGTGCGTCATTTACGCCGTCACCGGTCATACTTGCGATATTATCATTTGCCTGTATAGCCTTGACGATCTTGACCTTATGCTCAGGAGAAACACGGGCAAATATTGAAAGACCCGATACTCTTTCCTTAAGCTGTTCATCCGTAAGTTCATCAAGCTCATGTCCCATGATACATTCATCCGGGCGTTCAGCAATCTCCAGTTTTCTTGCGATTGCAAGAGCAGTATCCTTATGGTCGCCGGTTATCATAACTGTCTTAATGCCGGCCTTCTTGAATGTCCTGATGGATTCAACGACCTCTGGTCTTTCCGGATCTATCATACCGATCATTCCGACGAAAGTAAGATCCTGTTCAACTGCATCCTTATTTCCATCTCTGATCGCGAGGGAGAGCACTCTCAGCGCATCATTGGACATCTCGGACATTACCTTCATTATCTTTTCAATATCCTTATCGGTAATATCACGAACCTTACCGTTTTCCATTATTTTAGTACATCTTGCAGTAAGCTCATCAGTAGAACCCTTTGTAAAGGAAATGATCTTCTTTTCCGGAGTTGTATGTACAGTTGTCATCAGTTTTCTGTCGGAATCGAATGCTTTTTCCTCGATTCTCGGCATAGTTTTTTCCGTATCTGATTTTTCGATGCCATAGCGTTTAGCGAATGCTACAAGAGCAGTTTCTGTCGGGTCGCTGACCTCAGTTCCGTCGGAAGCGATGCTTGCATCATTACAGAGCATAAAGCCATTAAGGAGCATCCTGTGTGCATCCTTATCGAGCTTATCGAGGTCGATATAATCACCGTTTTCATATGCCTTTACGACAGTCATTTTATTCTGGGTAAGAGTACCCGTTTTATCGGAGCAGACATAGCTTACAGCACCAAGAGTTTCAACAGCCGGCATATTTTTGACAATAGCATTTATTTTAGCCATTCTCTGCATACCGAGCGCAAGAACTATAGTTACGATAGTAGGAATACCCTCAGGAATAGCTGCGACAGCAAGTGAAACGGCAGTCATAAGCAGTTCAAGGAGTTCTCTTCCCTGGAGAGCGCCGATAAGGAACACTATAGCACAGATAACGATAACAGCGATACCAAGCACACGGCTGAGGTCATTCATACCCTTTTGCAGCGGCGAGGGCTGATCCTTTTCCTTGCCCACCATATCAGCGATCTTACCGATCTCAGTATCCATACCGACCTTAGCGACTTCACCGATACCTCTTCCGTAGGTAACGATAGTTGTCATATAAGCGAGGTCAAGTCTGTCGCCGATACCAGTTTTCGCATCAGGAACGAAGCTGCTGTCCTTTTCGACCGGGACAGATTCACCGGTAAGAGCCTTTTCATCGAGCATCAGTCTTGCAGTTTCGAGGAGTTTAAGATCTGCGGGGACCTGTTTTCCAGCCTCAAGTACAACGATATCACCGACAACGAGATCCTCAGAGGATATTTCCTTTGTTTCGCCGTCACGGATAACAGTAGCCTTCAGGACAGACATTTTCTTTAGTGCATCCAGAGCCTTCTGAGCCTTACCCTCCTGGACGACGCCGATTATCGCATTAGCAATAACGATAACGAGCATAATTATAGCCTCGCCGTAATCCTGCAATATCATAGAGATAATAATTGCAGAAGCGAGAATTGCGTTAGTAAAATTCAGGATCTGTTCGAGGAACATCTGAAAGACAGTTTTCTGTTTTTCTTCCCGTAGCTTATTTTTCCCGTTTTTACTGAGTCGGTCCTCTGCTTCCTTTTGCGTCAGACCCTTGTAAGTTGCCATTAGACATACCCCATTTTTATTATTTTGATGAGAACTATTGCAGGGAGTCTTTCATCTCCGGTATGTTTTGCATCCGGTTATTAAAGAACTCTCACATTATATTTTATTATATGTCCGTAATAAAATCAACAATTTTTTTAATTTTAAGTATTTTTTACATATATTTTTTTATATGCCGCATATAATTTTGTGAAGCTGTAACAGATGCAATTATTGGTAAGGAGGATATCCGTGACCGTTATTGAAAACATAAATTCATTTATCAATGGTATCGTATGGGGGCCATTCATGCTTTTTGTACTGCTTGGGACTGGTATATTCTATACGATAAAGCTGCACTTTTTTCAGATACGGAAATTTCCGCTTTGGTGGAAAATGACAGTAGGCTCAGTTATAAAAAAAGAAAAAAGCGTTGGAAGCGGAAAAGGTATATCATCATTTCAGGCGATGACGGCAGCGCTTGCCGGAGCCATTGGTACGGGAAATATTGTAGGAGTAGCCGGAGCGGTTGCACTGGGCGGCGCCGGAGCGATTTTCTGGATGTGGGTCGCCGCATTTTTTGGTATGGCTACTATATATGCTGAAAACATACTTGGCATGAAATTCCGTATCCGTACAGATTCAGGTTTTGCCGGAGGTCCTATGTACTACATAGAACGGGGACTCGGATTCCGCAGACTTGCCGTTGTATTTGCTGTACTATGCGCACTTGCATCTCTTGGGATGGGAAATATCACGCAGTCGAATTCTGCATCCGCAGCGCTCAGGGAATGTTTCGGAATAAACACTGCTGCAAGCGGTGCAGTAATGGCTGCTGCGGCAGGGATAATAATTTCCGGAGGCATCGGAAGGATAGCAAGGCTTACTGAAAAGCTGATACCGGCGGCAGGCATACTTTATCTTATTACAGCAATTGCTGTAATAGCCTTTCACTACAGGATGATACCAGCAGTTTTGATTCGTATAATAACCGAAGCCTTCGATATACGCTGTGCTGCAGGAGGCTTTATGGGCTATGGTATGGCAAGAGCAGTAAAATACGGAATATCAAGGGGAGTATTTTCAAATGAAGCAGGTCTTGGAAGCTCTCCGATAGTACATTCCGCCGCAGAGGGTGAATCATATGTGAAGCAGGGAATGTGGGGAGTTTTCCAGGTATTCATAGATACGATAGTTCTTTGTACGATAATGGCGCTCTGTATATTGACATCAGGAACTGATACATCTTCTTCAGACGGCGTAAGCATCAGTATAAAATCCTTTGAAAGCGTATTCGGGTCATACGGGAGGATCATAATAGCACTTTCAATAGTTATATTCGCCTTTGCTACCCTGATATCATGGTGTTATTATGGTGAGAAGAGTATCGAATACCTTTTCGGAGCAAAGTTTGTTCCGCTTTACCGTATCATTTATACAGCGGCTGTATTATGCGGAAGTATATTGAATATACGGCTTGTATGGGATATTTCCGATACGCTTAACGGTCTTATGGCGATACCGAATCTGATAGCTCTGATTTTCCTGAACAGACATATTGATTACAAGGAAATAGAAAATCACGAATAAACACAAAACGGGTACAGATGAACTGTCCCCGTTTTGTGTTTAACAGAAAGGAATTATGAAAAAGTTATGTTATAATCAAATCAATTTATCGTCCCTTGACGATATCCGTAAAACGAAGAATACGGTCAACTGCCTGTTCCGCATCAAGCTCAGCAGTATTTATCACAAGATCATAGTTTTCTGCGGAGCGCCAGTCCTTGTCGGTATAATACCTGAAATACTCCTGACGGTGCCTGTCAATATCCTGTACGAGCTTATCGGCTTCGCCTTCGCTTACAGAGAATTTATCCATGACGGTCTTTACACATTTATCATGAGGCGCCCAAATGAATACTCTTATCAGTTTATGACCGCTGTCCCGGAGTGTCCAGCCGGCGCATCTGCCTATGATAACGCAGTCGCCCTTTGCAGCAAGATCTCTGATAATATCAGACTGGTATCTGAAAACATTTTCCCTTGAACTGAATTTTCTGCGTTCAGAGGGGATACCATCGCCGAAAATGCCGATCTTTTCAAGGATGCCTTTTTTTACTGATTCATCGTATTCCGAGAACAATCTCACATCAATACCACTTTTATCGGAAGCGAGGTATATAAGATTACGGTCATAATAATCCACTCCGGCTCTCTCGGCAACGAGTTTTCCGATAATTCTGCCGCCGCTGCCGTAGCTTCTGGCGATAGTTACAATTACATTAGACACTCAATACACCTCACTCGTCGGTACACTGACACTATTTTACAAGTATTTTTCTATTTTGTCAATATTTACTACATAATTTAACTAAAATGTTACAATTTATTCATATATTCTGTATAGAAAAAGGTTGATAACAAATTTTTATTGTGATAAAATAATCACATAAACAACATATACAGCGGAGGAAATATTTGTATATGATAGAAACAAAGAGTACAAGAAAAATAAAAGCACTAAGGATATTTTTTACAATAGTTGGTATTATGGCAATTGGGTTTTCGGTTTTTATCTATTTTTACTCTGACCCTGTAGATGTTACTGTAACGGGAGTAAACCATATAAAGCGTGAAAGAAAAACTATATACACTGTTGAATATGTAGTTGATGGAGAGGTGAAAAGTTCAAGCGTAAAATGCAGTCATTTCACGGTAAGCAAAGGTGATGAGTTACAGCTTCGCCTGAGCAGGCTGTTTAAAAATACAGTATATACGACCGATGATATTGTTGATCCGGTTGTATTGACACTGATAGCAATGATCGTAGTGATAACTATTCTTGTAATGGCAGAAAAGGGAAAGATAATCATTCCGACAAAGCAGGACAGTTATAAATAAGGGGAGGAGATAAAAATGAGACACCACTATACTACACCTGTAAAAATGGTAAAACAAAGTCGTATCGTAGTAACGATAATCGGAATATGTGTAATACTATTTACTATTTTCAATTATTTCTGGTCTGACGAGATAGACGGTGTGGTCGCCAGTACGGAGAAGATAAAAAACAGCAAAGACAGATACTATACAATAAGCTACCAGATTGATGGCAAGAATGAGCAAAGCAAAGT
>CACZSM010000098.1 GCA_902783815.1 uncultured Ruminococcus sp. | reverse complement strand
TTCGCGATAGTCGCTCGTTGCACTCCGCTCTGACCAACAAACGAAAATTGGTCGAGCGCGGTCTAACTTTCCTGACATGGGGTGCATACTTTAGATAGGAAATATTATTAACTATTAATTATTCATTATTATCTATTCTCTCTTTCTGGCGCAGTGCCTCCGGTGCGTGACCGCACTGGACAATTCGCGTAGTCGTTCGCTACGCTCACTACTTACTATGTTTATTAATTCTTCACCGCGCTCTCCGGCGCTGCGCCGTCAGAAAGCTCTGTACCCATACCGCCGCCATTTCGTTGCCTGTATTCCTCGATTTTTTGAAAATTGATTTCCGTGATATAATTTGTAGGTTTACCACACTGGATAACTAACTTATTCGTTTGCTATGCTCACTACTATATATGTTTCCGGCTGGCTGAATTCAGTATAAATTCTTTGCAGTCAATTCAGGAAAAACTGTTGAATTTTTTATGGGAGGTAACATTAAGATGGAAATTTCTATCGGACAGGATTACACTGTCGAAACTATTGTTGACAAACAAAAAACTGCCCTGAGTATTGGCAGCGGTACCTTGGATGTACTTGCTACTCCGGCAGTTGCTGCTCTTATGGAGGAGGCAGCATGGAAGCTGGTCGCACCTTATCTGCCGGATGGCATTACTACGGTTGGTACTAAGATCAGCATAGACCATATACGAGCAACAGCAGAAGGGAAAAAAATAACAGCAAAGGCTGTTCTTATTGAAATGACTGACAGAAAATATGTTTTTGAAGTCAGCGTCAGTGATGAAAAGGGTATTGCAGCAAAAGGAATTCATGAACGCTTTACAGTAAAGGCTGACAGATTTATGGAAAAAGCAAGGTCTTGAACTTGGAGGAAAAAGGAAATGCAGAAATATGAGATCGCACTTTTCGATCTTGACGGTACTCTCAGTGAATCCGCTGAGGGAATACTTGAATGTGTGAGAAAAATTTTTATTGAAATGGACAGACCAATGCCTGATGATAAATCTGTCAGAGCATTTATTGGTCCTCCTATGTATGACAGTCTGAAAAGAGTAGGATTCAATAATGAGGATGCGCTCGTCGGAGTTGAAATTTACAAGAGAAATTTTATTGAATCCGGTATATATAAGAACCGCGTATATGACGGTATGTATGAGGTTCTTGCAGAGCTTAAGGCTCATGGGGTAAAACTTGCCGTTGCTTCGACTAAATACCAGAAATTTACCGACAGGATAATTGATATGCTTGATCTGAGAAAATATTTTGATATCGTCGGAGGATCAACCTCGCTCTCAGCAGATCCTGGTACTATAGTGAAGCCAAGACATGACAAAATAGAAGTCATGAACTATGTAATTGAATCACTGAAAGGATCAGAAAATGATCGTATCGTAATGATAGGCGATACAAAATATGATGCAGACGGCGCTGCTAAGGTCGGCTGTGATTTTATCGGCTGTCTGTACGGATATGGGACAAAGGAAGAAATGATACAATACTATACCTGCGGATCTCCGGTATTTGTTAATAATCCGGACGAAATAACAGGTTTTATAATCTGAAAGGAATGATAATATGAATTACGGTGAAAAACTGGCTGCTGAATTCAATATAAAAACTGAATATGCGGACAATATCATAAATCTTCTTGACGAGGGTAATACTATCCCATTTATCGCAAGATACCGCAAGGAAATGCACGGTACTCTCGATGACCAGACTATCCGCGCTATCAGCGAAAGACTTGAATATCTGAGAAATCTTGACAAGCGCAGACAGGAGGTAAAAGAGCTTATTGAGGCTCAGGGAAAAATGGACGAGTCCATTTCTGCTGCTCTTGAAAAAGCTGAGATACTTGCTGAGATCGAGGATATATACCGTCCCTTCCGTCCGAAAAGAAAGACAAGGGCTTCCGCAGCAAAGGAAAAGGGACTTGAACCGCTTGCTCAGATAATCATGTCGCAGAAGGATATTGATATTGAAAAAGAAGCTGCTGCATTTGTAGATGAGGAAAAAGGCGTTGCAGATACAGCCGAAGCTATACAGGGAGCTTCCGATATCATCGCTGAGGATATTTCCGATAATGCCGCTATAAGACAGGGACTTAAATCCATACTCAGAAAGTATGCAGCAGTGATTTCAAAAGCTGCCGATCCGGAAAAGGACAGCGTATATAATATGTACTACGATTTCAGCGAACCCGTTTCCCGTATCGCTAATCACAGGATACTTGCTATCGACCGTGGCGAAAGAGAGAATTTTCTCAAGGTCAGCATAAGTATTGATGACGAAAAATGCCTTGCCGGTATTTACCGGATGTTCGTAAAGGGTAATAATGCTCTTTCAGAGCTTGTTATGAATTCCTGTAAGGATGCTTACAGCAGACTTATTTTCCCGTCTATAGAAAGAGAAATAAGAAATGAGCTTACAGACAGGGCTGATGAAGCTTCTATTGCCCTGTTTGCAGAAAACCTGAGAGGTCTGCTTATGCAGCCGCCTGTAAAGGGCTTTACCGCAATAGGACTTGACCCAGGCTACAGAACAGGCTGCAAATTAGCTGTCGTAGATGCAACAGGAAAGGTTCTTGATACGGCTGTTATCTATCCTACCCACAGCGAGGCGCAGATACAGAAATCAAAAAATACCCTGAAATCCATGATAAAAAAATATAATGCCGGTATAATTGCCATAGGAAATGGCACAGCGTCAAAAGAAACCGAAATGTTTACCGCTGAATGTATAGGAGAAATGCAGGAAAAAGTATCCTATGCCATTGTAAGTGAAGCCGGCGCATCTGTTTACTCCGCATCAAAACTTGCTGCCGCTGAAATGCCTGATCTTGATCTTACTCTGCGCAGCGCCGTTTCTATCGCAAGAAGATTACAGGATCCTCTTGCAGAGCTTGTCAAGATAGAACCAAAAGCAATAGGCGTTGGACAGTATCAGCATGATATGCCGCAGAAAAGACTTGGTGAAGCTCTTGACGGCGTTGTTGAGGACTGCGTAAACTCTGTAGGCGCCGATCTTAATACAGCCTCCCCTGCACTGCTTTCCCGTGTTGCCGGCATCAGCAAAACTGTTTCTGAAAATATTGTTGCATACCGGGAGGAGCATGGCGCATTTACAAGCCGATCAGAACTTAAAAAGGTTTCAAAACTCGGACCAAAGGCTTTTGAGCAGTGTGCCGGCTTCCTCAGAGTACCTGAAAGCAGCAATCCGCTTGACAATACGGGTGTTCATCCGGAATCCTACAAGGCTGCCGAAGCGCTTATCGCGCTTTGCGGATTTACTATTGATGACCTTAAATGCAGTAATCTTACAGAGCTGCGTAAAAAAGTGGATGAGATCGGCAAGGAAAAGGCTGCCGGAGAGCTTGGAATAGGTGTTCCGACTCTCAGCGATATCATTACAGAGCTTACAAAACCTGGCAGAGATCCCCGTGATGAACTTCCGCCTCCGCTTCTGAGAACTGATGTCATGGATATAAGCGACCTCAAGGAAGGAATGGAATTCAAGGGAACTGTACGAAATGTAATAGATTTCGGCGCTTTTGTCGATATTGGCGTTCATCAGGACGGTCTTGTACATATTTCCCAGATCAGCAATAAAAGAATAAAGCATCCTTCCGATGTACTTAGTGTTGGGGATATCGTAACAGTAAGGATACTTGGCGTTGATGCCGCAAAGGGCAGGATATCACTCACTATGAAATGATATGCTGTAATAGTGCGACAGTATTTCATGATAATCAAATCCTTCTTTAGCCATGGAATTCGCTCCATACTGACTCATGCCTACTCCGTGACCATAGCCGGATACCATGAATATGAAACTGCCGCCCTTATAGAACAAATCAAATACAGCGCTCCTTAAACCATAGGCTGTCCTTATCGACTGCCCCGATAATTGCACCCCTCCGATCTCAATTGTTATGACAGATCCGGATGGGGTGCGTTCTGTTTTTCCTATGAGCTTTTCTGACGGCATTTTACAGTCAGAGTTTTTGCTCAGTTCCTCCAGCTTTGCCCTGAATTCCTTATCCGTATATTCAACCCTTGTCCTGTTATCCGGCGCAAGCCTGTCCCACGGACTTGATACTGCCTGTAAATACTCCTTTTCATATCCGAAAATATCCTTTGATCCTTCTGTCTTTCCGCAGGACTGGGCAAAATAACAGCAGTCAGCATATGCTCCGTTTTTATCACGGATCACCTCGCCCTGTACTGAACTTACTATTCCGCTCAGCTTTTTTATATACTTATAGAAGCCGCTGCCCCATTTTTCTTTCAGCTGCTTTTCACTATACCAGATCTCGCCATTGCTGAGGTCTGCCGCAAGATCTGCTCCCTTTAATTCAGGATCGCAGGCTTTTCTGTTTCTCTCCCTGATATAGCAAAAATGTGAATACAATGCTACCGTCTGCGCCTTCAGAGCTTCATCCTCATACAGCGGAGGCATTTCATATGCAAGCGCTCCTATACAGAAATTACTGTCCGGTACAACCGTGATCTTGCCAGTTGAACTGTCGAGTATCCTGAATACATCCTTATCGTCCTTATCCTCACTTTCTTCCGTATCAGAACTATTGATTTCCTCCGCCGCAGGTCTTATCAGATCCATCACATCCTTTTTCGATATCAGCGGCAGTACCGCCATAAGCAAAAAGCATATAGCAATAATATACAAACGACTTTTCATATTCTGTCCTCCTGTTGTCCTTTTTTGTTTTTTTGCGTATTTTTTTTATTTATATGTCTTGTTTTCTTGACATATGAACGAAAAAAAGCTAAAATATAAGTTACTGCATTGTTGACAGGGAGAAATTATAAGAAACTGAAACTTAAAATGTATTTTCCTGCGTCAGCTTTTACTGCTGTACAGGAATTATTTTGTGAAATGAGGTATGTATAATGAACACCGATAGGGTTGATTATAATGAAAGACTATATGAGCTTTGCGATGAGTACCGCAGACATAATGGCTTTAAGTCTCAGGATTTTCTGACATATGGAGTTAAAAGAGGTCTGAGAAACCCTGACGGAACAGGCGTTATGGCTGGTCTGACAAAAATATGCAATGTTCACGGATTTATGATGGCTGACGGCGAACGAGTACCCGATGAGGGAAAACTGACTTACAGAGGCTATGATGTCAATGATATAATCAATGCCTGCGTAAGCGAAAACAGATTTGGCTACGAGGAAACCGCATGGCTTCTGCTTTTCGGTTCGCTTCCTACAAACAGCCAGCTTACAAGATTCAAGGATATCCTTGCAGAAAACAGAGAGCTTCCACATAATTTTGCAGAGGATATGATATTGAAATTCCCGTCAAAGGATATTATGAATGAGCTTGCTCATGCTGTTCTCGGTCTTTATACGACTGACCCTGATCCGGATAATACATCCATAGAAAATATCATGCGCCAGTCAATACAGCTAATCGCTTGTCTGCCTACTATCATGACCTACGCCTATCAGGTAAAAAGAAGAGCCTTCGACAAGGAAAGTATGTTCTTCCACCCTATCGACCTCTCTCTTTCTACAAGTGAATCTATACTCCGCGCACTGCGCTTCGATATGAAATTCACTGATTCAGAGGCAAAACTGCTTGACCTGTGTATGATACTCCACGCTGAACACGGCGGCGGAAATAACTCTACATTCTCTGCAAGAGTGCTTTCTTCCTCCGGTACTGATACATATTCCGCTATCGCTGCGGCTATCGGATCCTTGAAAGGTCCTCGTCACGGCGGCGCTAATCTCAGAGTACGCTCTATGATGAACGAAATGAAGGAATGTGTGAGCGACTGGACAGATGAGGATGAGGTATATAACCACCTGGCAAAAATCATCCGTAAGGAAAAAGGCGATGGAACAGGTCTTATTTACGGATTCGGCCATGCTGTATATACTCTTTCCGACCCGAGGGCAGTTATACTTAAAAGAACAGCTGCAAAAATCGCTGACGAAAAAAATATGAACAGTGAATTCAACCTCTATAAAACAGTTGAAAAACTTACTCCTAAGGTAATGAAAGAGGTCAAGGGCAGTGAAAAGGTGATCTGCGCAAATGTGGATTTCTATTCCGGCTTTGTATATGATATGCTCGGAATACCAAGCGATATGTTTACTCCACTCTTCGCAGTTTCAAGAATTGCCGGCTGGTGCGCCCACAGAATAGAGGAAATTACATATGGCGGCAGAATAATCAGACCTGCTTACCGTTCTATGGTTCATAATAAGTCTTATATGCCGATCTCGGATAGATGATATAAGGGAACCTCTGAAAACCTCGCCTGCGAAAAGTTTTTCGGACGCAAACTTATTCGTGTCCCGGTTTTCAGAGAACCCCATAATTTTATTACGGCGGCTGTACCGCTGTTTCAAAGGAGAGCTTTACATTATGAAAATGAAAACGCTTAAATTATGGAAACCTGCAATCGTTTTCGGTTTGATCGCCACTGCCGCAAAATTCTGCGACACTTGGTTTAATGTCAATGGTACGGGATTTTTCTTAAGTTCTGAGATCTGCAGCGCCATTTTTATGGCTGTTCTGTTCCTGCTTTTTGTACTCGGAAAAATTATATCCGCTCCTGACAGAAAAAACTTCGTCACCGGTAAACCGGAAAAGTCTTTCTTCTCGGGTCTGTTCGGATTTATTGCTTCTGTCGGACTGGTCGGCAGCGGTATCATATCTATGATGTCGCTCAATGGCGCAGAAAATATGCTGCTCAGTACCGTAGTATGTTTTTCAAGCCTGCTTGCAGGTGTTGTTCTGCTTTATGAATCCTGTATATCTCTTACTGGTCAGAACGGCATGAAAAACCATCCTCTTATGACTCTTTTCGTACC
>CACZSM010000097.1 GCA_902783815.1 uncultured Ruminococcus sp. | reverse complement strand
CTTACCTCCGATGCTGTAGATGCTGCTGAATATATCAGAGATTATCTTAGGCAGCTCATCCGAGCTTTTTGTCTCAAAGGATTTTCCGTTTGTTGTTTTTGATATATTATCGACTTCTTTTTTATCAAGGGTACCGTCATAGTTAAGACCTATCGAATATACCGGAATACCCATCTCTTTCAGGGTTTTCAGAGTCCCCTCCATTTCCTTCTTTGATTCCGCCGCTGATCTGGGCTTATCATTCAGAAGATGTGTATTACCGTCAGAAAGCAGTATTATTGCCTTTTTACGGTTACCCTCAGGAGCCTTGAAGCTCTTGTGCATATTCATAGCCTTTGTAAGACCGAGTGCAATATCCGTATCGCCGTAGGCATCATAAGCTATAGAAGTAAGATCCTCTTTGACTTCCTTGATACTTCTGGAATTCGCAAAGTTAGTAAGCTCCTTGGTAGCCTTTATCCTTTCACTGAATATCGTATATCCTGCCGAGCAGGTCTCATCGCAGAGGTCAACAAAAAGATTGAACGCATCCAGTGCTACCTTATTAGGGTCGGAGCTTGCCATTGAGCCGCTTCCGTCCAGTACAAAGACAACATCAAGGTTCATCGAACCGTCGTCTTCCATTTCTGTGACCATCTGTTCTTCTGTACTTTCCTCAGTCTTTCCGGAGGTCTCCTCATCAGCATAGACATTCAGCGATGCCGCTGCCGAAAGCATGACCAGCATTATGACCATGCACAGTGATATTATCCTCCTGATACCAGTTTTCATAACGATACACTCCTTTGCTTTGACTTCAGAGCCTGTTTTATCTGATCTTTATATGCACCTCACGAAGCTGTTGTTCTGTAACCTCTGTCGGAGAACCGAGCAGCAGATCCTGTGCATTGCTGTTCATCGGGAAAGCGATGACCTCGCGGATATTTTCTTCTTCGGCAATAAGCATGAGCATCCTGTCAAGACCAGGCGCCATTCCAGCATGAGGCGGTGCGCCGTACTTGAACGCATTGTAAAGCGATCTGAATTTTTCTTTAAGAGTTTCCTCGCTGTAGCCTGCTATCTCAAATGCCTTTACCATTATATCTATATCATGATTTCTTACCGCGCCGGAGCTAAGCTCCACTCCATTGCACACAATATCATACTGATATGCAAGTATCTCAGTCGGATCCTTTTCAAGAAGCGCCTGCATACCGCCCTGAGGCATGGAGAACGGGTTATGTGTGAATATTATCTGACCTGTTGTTTCGTCTCTTTCGTACATCGGGAAGTCTGTGATAAAGCAAAGCTCAAAGCGGCTCTTATCTATCAGATCCAGACGGTTTGCAACCTCTGTGCGTATCTGTCCGGCGAGCTTCGGAGCAGCATCTGCGCTGTCAGCGATAAAGTAGATAACATCTCCTGCCTTTGAACCGTTTATCTCTATCAGCTTTTCTCTGTCGCCCTCTTTAAGGAACTTATCTATCGGGCCGTCAAATGTCATATCATCTCTGACCTTGACATATCCCAGTCCTTTCATACCAATGGACAGGGCAAACTCCTCCATGTTTTTGAACCACTTTTTAGACTGAGCAGATGCGCCCGGAACATTGATGCTTCGTACAGTTTTCTTTCTGAACGGTGCAAAATCAGTTTCCTCAAACATAGGGCTGATATCCTTGATAAGCAGCGGATTTCTCAGATCAGGCTTATCCGTACCGTATGTCAGCATAGCCTCTGCAAACGGTATTCTTCTGAACGGAGGCTTTGAAACCTCCTTATCCGTAAATTTCGCAAATGCAGAGTACAGTACCTCCTCAGCGACAGCAAATACATCATCCTGTTCAGCAAATGCCATTTCAAAGTCCAGCTGATAGAATTCTCCTGGTGAACGGTCAGCTCTTGCATCCTCATCACGGAAGCATGGCGCTATCTGGAAGTACTTATCAAATCCGGACACCATAAGAAGCTGTTTAAAAATCTGCGGTGCCTGCGGCAGCGCATAGAACATACCCTTATGCTTTCTGCTCGGTATAAGGTAATCTCTTGCGCCCTCCGGTGACGAGCATGAAAGTATCGGAGTCTGTATTTCAAGGAAGCCCATCTCAGCCATCTTATTTCTCAGGAATGATATAAGCTCTGCGCGCAGTACAATATTATTATGTACCTTCGGATTTCTCAGATCCAGGAACCTGTATTTCAGTCTTACATCCTCCTTTACCTCTGTAGAGGTCTGCACCTCAAACGGAAGCGCATTCGGAGCCTTGCCAAGAACCTTTATATTCTCTGAATGTATCTCGACTGTGCCGGTTGCTATCTTTGGATTGACGGTATCCTCATCCCTTTTAGTCACCCTGCCGCTTACAGTAACGGTACATTCCTTATTTATATCCTCAAGCAGTTTTTCGTCGTGTACAACTACCTGTACAACTCCGTAATGGTCGCGGATATCCAGGAACATTACTCCGCCGTGATCGCGGATATTCTCTACCCATCCTGCAACGCGCACATCAGCTCCGATATCCGATTCACGAAGCTCTCCGCAGTATTTTGTACGATAAGCATTTTCTCTTAACATTATCAACTATTCCTTTCACATTCATCTCATCCGGCTGTACCGGCACTATTCCTAAAAAAAGCAAAAGCGGCTTTAATTGTAACATTATACCATCAAAGCCGCAATATTTCGCAGTGTGCGACCACACTGCAGGTGTAGGGTACGAAGTGTGGAGAGTGCAGGTCTGCGGAAGGCAGCTACTCTTCTTTATTACTCGATCACACTGTAACAGCAGCAGTTCCTTTTTCCGATCACAGCACTCCGACCCTTTTATTCTTCTTCAAAAAACTTCAGCAGCTTTGCGAAGTCCTCAGCAGCCATTTCGTCCGTAGAATTATGATACAGCAGCAGACTGTACTCATCATCCGGATCGCGGAGGTTCTCAGGAATAGTGAAATTAACAGATGCAAGGTACTCATCCCAATGCTCCAGCTTCCATGTATCCCTGTCGCTTCCCCTGTCGATCATTCTCTGGTGGCAGACCTCCGGGTCAGTAACTATCCACACTACGGACAGTTTTGCTCCATAGTCCTTCAGTTTTTCCCTGAGGGCTGCAATATATTCATCATCCCTGATCTCCTGAGTAAACGGCGCATTTACCATTACAAGATCCTCATATTTTATAGCCTCAAAAGCAAGATCCAGTATTACTTCATATTCGTAATCACGGATCTCCCTCTCAAAGAATTCAGAGCTTCTGTTATATGGCTCACCTGCAACCTTAAAAACCTGTTTTGAAAGCGGAATAAGGGTATCCTTATCAAGATAGACGATATGTTTTATCTCGGTAGCAAGTTTTTTCGACAATTTTGTTTTGCCGCAGGCAGGTGGTGAGGTAACAAAAAGCAATCTTTTTTCTTTCATTTTAAAAACTCCCTTTAAGAAAAATGGTCGTGAACACGGCTATACTTGCCGCGGTAATAATAAACAGCGTACCCGTCAAAACAAAAAGGCGGCGCTGTCAAAAAAGCCTCCACAAAAGCCCGGTCAAAGGATCCGCGAAGTCCTGTGCAGCCGTACTGGGGAATACAGTCTGACAGAGGATCAGTCCGGGTGGTGGCAGCGATAATCAATACTTATTCAAGCATGAACAAAATCATTCAATCAACCCGAATAACCACTATTAATAATAACATATTTATTCCAAAAAATCCATACCTTTTTTATAAAAATCTTTTACAGTTTTTCATAGCATTAATAAGTTTATCAATATCCGGGGTTGTAGTGAATGCTGACGGTGATACTCTTACCGTTCCTGTCTGAAGAGTTCCCATTGCTTCATGCGCTGCCGGCGCGCAATGCAGTCCTGCCCTTACTGCTATGCCGCTTTTGCTGAGATATTCGCCGACCTCTTCACTGTCATGTCCATCTACATTGAACGATACTACCGGAACAAAACGACCATTCTCCGGTGCTGCTGTATATAACCTTATACCAGATATTCCAGACAGTCCCTCATAAAGCCTTTCCATAAGTCTGAACTCATGTCTGGCTATTCTGTCTATGCCCTTACTTTTCACAAATTCTATTCCTGCCCCAAGCGCAGCTATTCCAGGAAGATTAGGTGTACCGCTTTCAAATCTGTCCGGAAGCTCCCCAGGCTGCGTAAGATCAGCAGAATTACTGCCTGTACCGCCCTCTATTATAGTTTCAGGCATTACACTCTCCGACAGAAGCATCAGACCTGTACCCATTGTACCATATAGTCCCTTGTGTCCGGCGGCACACACAATATCATAGCCATCCTTCATATCTATCGGAACCACTCCTGCGCTCTGAGCTACATCTACGATCATATAAAGTCCGTAAACATGAGCCAATGCGCACAGTCTTTCTACCGGAAGTCTTATTCCCCATACATTTGATGCCTGAGTACATACTATCATTTTGGTATGAGCATTTATACTCCTGCGGAAGCTGTCAACAGTTCTGTCGTCATCTCCGGCAAAGACCTCTGCCTTTGTTACAGTTACACCCATTCGTTCCATCGCTTTTAACGGACGCATCACAGCATTATGCTCCATTGAAGATACTACTGCATGACCTCCACTTTTCATAAGTCCTTTTATTGCCATATTAAGAGACATTGTACATCCGGATGTAAAGATCACCCTTGTTTCGTCCTCCATGCCGAAGAACCCGGCTGTTGTCTTTCGCGCACTGTATATTTTTTCTGCTGCCGCAAGCGACAGCTTATGTCCGCTTCTTCCCGGATTAGCTGCGCCCCTCAGCGTCATATTCACAGCAGACTGTACCTGCGGCGGCTTCGGCATAGTTGTAGCAGAATTATCAAGATATATCAACCTGATCCCGTCCCTTCCATACGGTCAATGACCCTTATGCCGTTGTTTTTCAGTATTCTTACGGCTTCATCAGCCTTTTCCCTGAGTACGGAGATGCTGTAGCTGCATCCGCTGCCTGTTTTTCGGTTTTTTGTCCTGTTTATCCGGGCTTTTATCCCGGAGGATTCAAGCAGACCCTGTCCTCTCAGCGCATAGGTCACTGAAGATACTATTATCAAAGTCCTGTTCATTTTGCTCACCTCTCTTTTTATTACCATAATATGACGGCAAACCGCTGTTTGACTATCTGTTATGCTGACGAGCAGACTGTAATTCGAGAAAAAAGCTCACGGACAAAAATATTTATTCCTCATCCGTGGGCGTAGGTATTATCTTCTCATACTTTTTTACTGTTTTGTTTCCATTTGCAAACTTACCATTTATTCCTTCTTCACTGTCGATACATTTGAATTTCCGTTTGTGGGTCATAGTGGAAAACTCGTAGCCGCGTAGGTACCGATAAAAAATAAATGCCGCCTATAGTATTACAGATTCGTTCATATCATCCCTTTGAAACAAAGCAGTCTTTGCCCCAGAAGGCAATACCATACTTTATCAGCCTTTCGTTTTTGAACGGTACATAATATTTCTTATCATCTATCTGTTTTAATGCTTCCTTACTGAGCTTCTCCAGTTCATCTTCCGAAGCAGCCCTCTTTGTTTCAATTATAACAACAAGACGCTTAGACTTATTTTTTACAAGAACATCTGTTCTGCCCCTGCCCCTGCCTGTTTCATCATTTGATCTGACGATTATTCCCTTTCTTCCGGAGAGCAAACCTACAATAAATGCGTGATAATAGTCCTCTTTATAATCAAAATAGCTTATTGTATTGTAAAGGTAATCAGTAATTACTTCTGTCAGCTTTTCAGCATCACCGCCCCAGAGTGCATCAAAAAGCTCTGTTCTCGTATCAGCCTTGATCGTATCCTCGAACCACACGGCGACAGTCTGCTCAAAAAGCATACGCATTTCGTTATTGGGCAGTCTGAGTTTAAAACCTTCTTCAAAAAATCCTTTTACCTCATCAGGATCATTTGATGTCATTACAGGCAGCGACCCCGGAACAATAGTAAGATAGCCTGTCATATACAGCACAGACCATAAATTCGTTTCACTTTGTACAAGATCTGCGTATGTGATATTTGGGTTGATTTTCTTAATTACCACTCCGCCGCCCAGCAAAATTTCAAAATCCTCCGACACATCAAAATCACTCTCTAAAAACCGTTTTATGACATCATTTCCGCTTGTATTTGCCCAGTAGTTCATAGTAGGCTGATTAGGATTTTTTTGCAGCGCATCTACATAATTCAATACATCCCAGGGACAATATACCTCTCTATTTCCGAAAACATAGCCATCATACCACTTTTTGAAAACTGGCTGTTTCTCGGTAAGTCCCGTATCTGAAAGCAGCTTGTTCATTTCATCATTTGTAAAGCCGAAACATTCGTCGTAATCTGT